>JBOFLR010000708.1:0-5466 GCA_051657965.1 Dermatophilaceae bacterium | reverse complement strand
GGGCGATCACCGGCCGCATCGACCTCGTGCACTGCAACGACAGCCGCGACGAGTTCGACTCCGGCGCCGACCGGCACACCAACCTCGGCTCCGGCCACATCGACGGCGCCGACCTCGCCGACCTGGTGCGGGCAGCCGGCGCACCGGTCGTGGTCGAGACCCCCGGTGGCGTCGACGGCCAGTCCGCCGACATCGCCTGGCTCCGCGAGCGCCTCGGCCAGTGAGCCCGGATGACGCCCGCCCACGGCGCAGCAGCGGCTCGATCGAGGTCCACACGGTCGCCACATGGTCCAGAGCTGGCGGGCCAGCCCCGGACGCTGGCGTGCTCGGTGCGTACCCACCGGCACGCCCGAGCGGTGAGCAGTCACCGCGGTCGGGCGAGCGTCGCATCCTGCTTGGTGAAGGAGCCGGTCGGGCAGTGCACGCCTGAGCACCCCAGCGCCGCTTGCGCCACCACAATTGCACTACCCGCCCGCACGCGGGCGCACCGACCAGCTCGACCGTGCGCCGGCCCAGGCCGTGCGCGACGATCCACATGCCGGGCAGCCCATCGGCGCCGACTCGGACTCCACCGTGATGGTCAGCCCGCCCTCACCGCGCTCGACTCGAGCACCCGAACGCCGTCTATGCCCGTGGGTACCCCTTGCCGGGGCGCAGCAGGTCGCAGCGGCTGCACTAGCCGCCCGAGGAACGGCAGTACGACAGAGGCTCGCTCATCGTCGAGATCCTTCGGACCAGAGAGGTGTGAGAGTCCTCCGACCATCGAGGCCCTCGACCCATCCACCCCCTCAAGCCGCCCCAGGCGCACCGTGCTCACCCGCCCTCGGGTACGAAGAGCCGGTTATGCCGATTCCGACGGAGCCATGCACGACGACGCCGCCAGGGCGTCGGACCCGGGCGGTGACCTCGTCGTGGATAGCGTGGCGACGGTCCGGTGACGACGACCGTTGACGATCCGGTGACGACAGGAAGAGGAGCCTGGGGGTGGACGAACAGATCCTCGCGTCTCAGCAGTCGCTCAACACGACGTACGCCTCGGCTCCCGGCTGGGTCTCGGTCCCGGAGAGCGGCACGACCGGCTGGGACACGATCTACGGCCTGCGCCGCGGGCTCCAGTGGGAGCTTGGCATCTCGCCGGTCTCCTCGGGCTTCGGCCCGGCTACGACGTCGGCGTTCCAGTCGCAGATCGGCCGGATCGACGCGTCGAGCGCGACGAAGGCCAACATCCTGCGGATCCTCAGCGGTGCCCTGTGGTGCAAGGGATACCCAGGGTTCTACGAGGGATCACCCGTCGAGTTCGCCTCGCTCGAGCCCTACGTCGGCCGGGTACGCGACGACCTCGGGCTCGGCAGCGGCACGCCGTTCGTCGACGTCAAGCTCATGACGTCCCTCCTCTCCATGGACGCCTACACCGTGCCGTTCTTCGGCGGCGGCAGCGAGGACGTCCGCGAGGTCCAGCAGTGGATGAACGGGACGTACGCCTCCCGGCGCGACTTCGCCCTCGTCCCGTGCGACGGGATCTTCTCGCGGCAGGTCCAGACAGCGCTCCTCTTCGCCCTCCAGTACGAGTTCGGGATGGCGGACGGCGTCGCGAACGGCAACTTCGGGCCCGGCACGCGGGACGGTCTGAGGGCTCAGGCCACGGTCGGTCCCGGGTCCACGGACGGGAGCAAGCACTTCGTCCGGCTCTACCAGGCGTCGATGCGCTTCAACCGCCGTGACGTGCCGTTCAGCGGCACCTTCGACGGCACGACCGGCAGCGAGACGAGCTCGTTCCAGTCGTTCATGGAGATCCCGCAGACGGGTCGCGGCGACTACACGACGTGGTGCAATCTCCTCGTGAGCAACGGCGACACGACGATCGCAACGGAGGGGTTCGACACGAACCGGCAGCTCACGACGGCGATGGCCGCCGGAGCGCGGGCCAACGGCTACACCCACGCCGGCCGCTACACCGTCGGGGCGGGGAAGTTCATCACCTCGCCAGAGCTCGACGCGCTCAAGGCCGCCGGGCTGAAGCTCTTCCCCCTCCACCAGCGCTTCAACAACAGCGCCGCCGTCATGACCCGGGACGCCGGGCGTACCCAGGGCCTCGAGGCGATCGAGCGCTGTCGCACCCTCGGCCTCCCGCCCGGCAGCCTCGTCTTCTTCAACTGCGACTTCGACCCGGTGGGCGAGACGATCCACGGCCCGGTCCTCGACTTCTTCGAGGGCGTCGGGGAGGTCATGGGATCCGTCCTCAACGGCAGTTACGACGTCGGGGTCTATGGCACCCGCAACGTGTGTCAGGTCATCCTCGACGAAGGCAAGGCTCAGGGTGCGTTCGTCGCGGGCATGTCGACCGGCTGGTCGGGCAACATGGGTTTCCCCATGCCGAGCGAGTGGCATTACAACCAGATCGTCGAGGTCACCGAGAACCTCGGCGGGACGTCGGTGGGGGTCGACCACGACGTCGTATCGTCGCGTGCCCGCGCCGTCGACCTCTCGGGCGTCGTCGGCCCGCCGGTCGAGCGCGACGGCTCGACGACGGCGACGGGCTTCGACGTCGTCTTCGAGTGGGTCTGCCGGGCCGAGGTCGCGTGCGAGCGGGCCATCAAGGAGGCCGACAGCTTGCTCTACCCGATCAAGCAGTGGGTCGTCGCGGTGCCCGACTACATCCTCCACCACCTCCGGATCCCCGAGTACTGGGGCGGGAACGACAGTGGGCTGTGGGGCACTTACACCCCGCAGATCCACCCCGACGACAAGGAGGAGGGCGCGAGCGCCGTGAGCCTCGCCGCGCTCGCCGCGATGAGCCCGACGAAGCCCGCGAGCAACCGCGATGTCGCACACTGGGCGGCCACGATGCTCGGCTATCGCACCTGGGGGGTGCTGACGACGCACGACGACTATGGCCTCGAGGACCTCGGCGGCTGGCCGCTGGATCTCCTCCAGGCGTGGGGGGTGTACGACGCGCTCACGACGAAGCCCGACCTCGACACGTGGATGACCGGGAACCTCGGTGCCGGCGACGCTTCCGGCTTCGGCTATAAGGACGTCGTCGCGGACGCCGATGCCTGGCTCATGGCCAAGGCGCTCAGGGACAGCGGCGGCGGAACCCTGTCGTCGACCTCCCGCGGTCTGCTCCGGATGACCCCGGCCCAGCGCATCGGCACGTTCTACGCCGACCGCTTCGGGTCGTCGGGCGCGAACATCGGCACCGCCTTCGCGAAGCTCGTCGACGGGATCGACGCGGGCGGGGTGAACTTCCCCATCACGATCAGCCGGCTGCGTGACGCGTCCAATGCCTCGACGATGCCCACGGAGGCGCAGGCCAGGACATGCGGGCAGGCGCTCGGCCAGGTGCTCGGGCGGCTCGCCGGATGAGCACGACGGCGGAGCGCCCGGTCGCCGACGAGCGCCGCGGATCGCCACTCGCGCGGGTGGGCGCGATCATCGGCGCCGTGGCGGGCGCCGTCCTGGCGGTCGTCGGCACGTTCTGGCTCGGGTTCGGCGGTGGTGAGCTGGGGCGGGTGGCGCTGACCCGTAGCGACCTCGTGAGCCTGACCCTCGCGCCATCGCCTACCTGGGCGGCGTTCACCGTCGCCCTCGCGGCCTCGCTCGCCCTCCTGGCGGGTCCGCGGCCGACCGGCCGATTCTCGGTCACGGCGGTCGCGGGCGCGGTGTGGGTGCTCCTGCTGCTGCTCGGCTTCTCCGTCCTCGGCTCGGGATGGGAGTTCACCGGCCCCGAGGCGACGTGTGTGCGGGCCGGCTGCTGGCCGCGGTGGTGGCAGGAGCTCGCGGTCGCGGCCCCGCTGGTCGTCGGCGCCCTCGCACTGCTCGTCGTGGGACTCGTGGGCGGCCGGGCGCCGGCCTGGGTCCGCCACGGCGTCCCCGCCGTCCTCTTCCTCGTCCTCGCGGTCGCCCAGGTGGCGCTGTGGGAGTCCGCCGTCATTCCCGTCCTCGTCGGACCGTCGCCCTTCTCGTGAGCCAGGAGGCCATCGTGCAGTACCTGCCGTCCACCGCCGTCGCCGCACGCCGAGCCGTCCTGGGTGCCGGCGTCGCCGCCGGCTTCGTCGTCGGCGGAGCATCGCCGTCGCGGGCTGCGCCCGCTGCGAAGGCTCTCGAGATCCTGCCGCCCGAGACGACGGCCTGGGTCGCGACGGGGTCGCACGGGCGGGTCCGCCTGCCCGGCGTGCTCGGCACCCGGCTGCGGACCGGTTCCGCGGCCCTGCCGTCCGGCACGACGGTCCGCCTGACGTGGGACCACCGTGTCTACGAGCGCACCGTCCCCGCGCTCACCGGTGAGGACGGTCGCAAGGTGCCGCTGCGGCTCCTGGGCCGGCCGACGACCGACCGCGCGACCGGTGTCGTCGCGGCGACCGTGCGCACCGGGGCCGAGCTGCCCGCCGGGCGCGACTTCATCCTCACCGTCGGGACCCGTCGTCCGCTGCGCTATCCCGACGACGTCGTCGTCGAGCCCGCGCCCGTCACCGTGACCGTCGGGGACCCGCGGCGTGGGCCACGACGGAGCCTCGCGGCCGAGCCGGCCGCAGCGACCCTGTGGGGTGCCGTGGTGGGTGCCGGCTGGCAGCTCTTCGCCTGGGGCGACGGGCTGCACGCGTGGGTCCCGTCCCTCATCACCGTCCGCTCCGTCGGGCCCGGGTACGTCCCGGCCGGGACGACGATCGAGGCCGTCCTCGACGCTCGGATCGCGGGCGACGTTCGGGCCGTGGCAGCCGACGGCACGCGACTGGCCCGGGGTCGGCGCGCCGGAGACCGGCTCGGGCTGCGTTGGACGTTCAAGGAACCGCTCACGGTCGGCGCCCGTAGGTCGGCACGGCTCGAGATGCGGACGACCGTGCCCTCGGGCGGGCTGTCAGGCTTTCAAGCTCCGACGGTCTCACTCGCTCCCCCACGCGGCGACGTGGGCCAGCGGACGACGGGCGCGGAGTCGGTGAGCCGCACGGACAACGCCGTCGACGTCGACAGCCGGGCGAGGTTCGGCTTCGGCGCCCTCGCGACGGGCTGAGCAGCGTCGCAGCCGCGTGCGAGCGTGTCGTCGCGAGGGTCGAACGATGACGACGCCTCGCTGAACCGCGCCCTGCTAACTGGGGTCCTCCGACTTCCACCAGAGTTGCCCACAGACCTTCGCCGACAGCGATGGCATCGGCGACCTCGCCGAGCGGAGCAAGAGTGCAGGAGGGCGCCTCGGCGAGTACGCCCGGATGACGGCCGCCCGGGGGCACGTGCATCATCCGGCGAGGTGGCCCCAGGCGCGGTCGAGGGCGGGCCACGGCCCGACGGCGGCGACCCGGCCGTCGACGAGGACGACGACCCGGTCGGCTCGCGCGAGCGCGGCGCGCTTCGACGTGGCGCCGATGACGGTGGCGCCGCGGGAGCGCAGCGCCGACCACAGCTCCACCTCGGTGGTGGCGTCGAGGGCGCTGGACACGTCGTCGGCGAGCAGCAGCTCGGTGTCGGCGG
>JBOFLR010000707.1:0-6179 GCA_051657965.1 Dermatophilaceae bacterium | reverse complement strand
AGCCCCGGCCGACCTGAGCGGTCCGAGGGGCTCGCCCGGCGTCATCCGCCGTCGTGGTCAGCGCGGCGCGACCGGACCGATGAACGGTTCGGGCGGATGCGTGGGCGGCACGACGAAGGAACCCGGTGGTGAGTGGATGCCGCGTCCGTGCAGGAAGTCGTCGAACTGCCGCTCCATCTCGAGGTCGGCCGCGACGTAGGCGTCGATCGCCTCGCGGGCGCCACGAGCCGCGCTGTCGACCGTGGCCGCCCAGCCGGCCGCGAGGTCGGTGTGCAGCGTGCGCAGCTCGGCCAGCGCGTCCGTCACCGGCGACCCGGCGCCGATGGCGGCCGCCGCGGCATCCACCTCGCGGACCAGGCCGTCGGCGGTGCGTCCGAGCTCGAGGCCCTGGTCCTCGGCGACGGTGACGACGCGGTGCGCCTCCACCGGCATCACCCGGTAGACGTCTCCCTCGACGGGGGTGGTGCTCATCTGCCGCCTCCTTCACCGGGCATACGAGGCGTCGGCGGCCACAGGCCCGGGTCGCCACCGCCCACCTCGCGCTCCCAGATCCGGCCCACCGCCACGCCGGCATCCGGCTGGGTGATCGGGTCCGGCGCCGGTCGTTCCTCGATGATCCCGCCGCGCACCTCGAACGCCCGAGACCCGTACAGCCCGCCCACCAGGTTGACCGCGTCGACCGGACGGCCGCCGTTGGAGAAGTCGAAGGTGTCCCGGATGCCGACCGCGCGCCCGCTCTCGTCGAAGAACACCTCCGCCCGGCCGAGGGACCCGTCGAAGGGGTTGACCGCCCCGCCCTCGACCGGCTGCCTGAAGTCGACGGGCACCGCGTAGCCGGGCCGGCCGCCCTCGAGGGTCACGGCCCGCACCGGCGCGGGCCGGCCGGCGTCACCGAGCGGGATCGACGAGCCGCCCCGGACCGCGCCGCTCGCGATCGCGGCACTCACCTGGTGCACGGCCGGCGCGGCGCTCACGGGAGCCAGCTCCTCGGCGCTCAGCACGTAGTCCTCGCCGGTCCCCTCGGTGAAGTGCCAGATGAGCCCCTTCTCGAACCCGGAGTCGAGGTAGCCCTCGCCGGCCGTGGCGTCCCCCGCCAGCAGCAAGGTCCAGGCGACGAAGGCGTCCTTCGCGTGCAGGAAGTCGCCGATACCGTCGCCGATGTCGCCGACGGTGGCGGCCACGCCGGTGGCGCCGTCCGCGAGCTCGGCGCGGATGGCGCCGGCGCAGGCCGCCTCGGCCTCGGCCAGTCGCGCCAGTGCCGCGGCCACGGACCCGGCGACGTCGGCCTCCAGCTCGGGGCGGCCGGCGACGAGGGCGCGGGCGTCGTCGAGCTGGGCGATCACGGCGTCGGCCTCGTCGGCGAAGTCGTCGAGCGCCCGGCGGACGTTCGTCATCCGCAGCTCGTGGCGTGCCGTCGACTCGCGCACCGGGTCGAGCACGGTGAGCAGGTCGGGCGTCTCGGGCGCCTGGTAGAAGTTGGCCAGCCCCACCCAGGTCCGGGGTAGCTCCTCGCCCTCCAGCGCCGCGGCCGTGCCCCCGCCGGCCAGGGCCGCGGCGGCCTCGCGGAGCAGGGCCGGTTGCACGGCGATCGTCGGGATGTCCACGACCAGGCGCACGGACGAACCGCCGCACCGGTTCACCGCGAGCGAGAAGGGTGTGGCTCGGGCCGCACACCAGGCGGCCGCGACTCGGGCGTCGAGCGCCGGCTCGAGCTGGCGACACCGCAGGTCTACATATCGTCTACAATGTGGAGATGGCTTCCGAAGGCACCACCACGGTCCGCGTCCGCCGGCCGGACTCCGAACGGCTCCAGGCCCTCGCCCGAGATCACCAGACCACCGTGGTCGACGTGGTGCACTCCGCCATCGACGCCCTGGAGCGCCAGGACTTCCTTCGCGGCCTCAACCAGGACTACCAGCGGCTGCGCGCCGACCCCGAGCGCTGGGAGCAGTACCTCACCGAGCGTCACGAATGGGACGCCCTAGCGTGATCTGGCGGGGTGAGGTCCACGACGTCGACCTGGGTCAGCCCGTCGGGCACGAGCCGGGGTTCGCGCGCCCGGCGGTCGTCGTCTCGGTCGACATCCTGAACAACGGTCCGGGCGGGCTCGTGATGGTCGTCCCGGTGACCTCGGCCGCCTACGGGTTGCGCAGCCACGTCGAGGTCGAGCCCGGCCCCAGCGGGCTGGACCACGCGTCCTACGCCCGGTGCGACCAGCTCCGCGTCATCTCGACCGGCCGGCTGGTGTCCCGGCGGGGCATGGTCGGCCCGGGCGAGCTGCACGCCATCGAGCAGGCCCTGAGGTTCGTCCTCGACCTGTGACGCGCCGTCTCAGTGCGGTCGGTAAGCGCTCGATCGCCGTCGGATGTCCAGCACGACGACCGCGTGCCTGCTCTCGAGGCAGCCGATCGGCGAGGGCCCTGCGGGCCGGTGCGGCGGTTCCGAGCTCCTAGGCGTCGCTCACCGGGTGGGGTGACCCTCGACGAGTGCGCGGGACGCGTCGGCGCCGTAGACGATGTCACCGCCGCGCACGGACTCACGTGCCTCCGCGAGGGCGCGCAGCGTCTCGGGGTCGGCCTTGATCTCCCGCGTCTCGCGCAGGGCGAGGAACGTCTCGATGGCGTGCGCGACGTCCTGCTGCACACTGCGGCCGTCCTCCGCCGCGGCCGCGCGCAACGCCTCGTCGAGCTCGTCGGGGAGCCCGCTGGTAATGGCCATACCGCGATGGTATTGAGACGCACCGTCATGGTTCGGGCAGGCTGCGCTCGTACAACCCTGGTACCGACCACAGGCCGTATCCGAAGAGGGCACCCGCAGCCGCCAGCAGGTCGAGGTCGAGCGCGAGGAGGACGAACGCGGCGGCGACGGCGATCGGGGCGAGTGGGGGTGCCTGCCGAGGCGCGGTCCATGCCAGCAGGCCCAGCGGCACCGCGAGGCCGATGAGGAAGAGCAACGGACCGACCGCCATCACCGGGTCGGGCAGCTCGTAGGCCTGCTCGACCTCGGGCCAGAGGTCCCCGACGATGACCCAGACGAACAGCAGGACGCCGACGCCGCCGAGCACGCCCGCGGCCCGTGCCAGTGCGCGTCGAACTCCGCCGAGGGAGGCGGCGATCTGGACCAGCGCCACAACCACGAGACCGAAGCCGACGAACGCGGCCAGGGATGCCAGGTGCCCGATGTCCCATGCCAGGCCCGCGCCGTGGTCTCCGTCGCGGCCGTCGACCCATCGGGCGACGGCATAACAGGTGAGCAGCCCCGGGATGGCGATCCGAGCGCCACGGAGTAACGAGGAGAAGAGGGAGGACGGCATCGGGCTCGATCCTGTGCCTTCTCAGCAGTCCTGCCCATCGAGATTCACCCTGGTCGGTCCCTGAACGTGAAGCTCGATCACCAGGTGTCCGGTCGTAGCTCGCCGCTATCGCCGGCCGATGAACAGGCAGTGCGGCGCTGGAAAGGTGCCGCCGGTGGCCCAGCCCCGTGCGCCCGCTCCGGCGCGCGCCGCGGCATCCGGCCACTGCCTGTCGGGCGGCCCGGGCAGCGCGGCCTCGTCCAGGACAGGGAGGCGAGGAGGCGTCATCCGTGCTCGTTCCGGTCACCGGTGCATGGCCGGTACCGTGGTGGCCGACATGGCAGGGGCCGCCGCCACCAGCATCGCGACCCCGCGACCCTGCCGGTGCAGCCGGGCCACCCACACCCGGTACCCGCCGGCCCGATGCGGCCCACCCGTCACCACGGGAGCCCGGAGAAGGAGCAGCCAGTGAGCGACAACGAGGTCGCCCCGCTCGAGACGGCGTTCGACGTCGTCCACCACGTGAGCACCGCCGACCCGCCCGAACGGCCGGTCCAGGACGGCGGGCCGGAGATGGTCCAACTGCTGACGCCCGAGGGCGAGCGGGTGGCGAACCCGCAGTACGACGCGATCGTGGCCGGGCTCACCGACGACCAGCTGCGCGGCCTCTATCGCGACCTCGTGCTGGTGCGGCGCTTCGACGCCGAGGCCACCGCGCTCCAGCGCCAGGGCGAGCTCGGCCTGTGGGCCAGCCTGCTCGGTCAGGAGGCCGCCCAGGTCGGCTCCGGCCGCGCGCTGCGCCCACAGGACTTCGCGTTCCCCACCTACCGGGAGCACGGCGTCGCGTGGTGCCGCGGCGTCGACCCGGTGAACCTGCTCGGCATGTTCCGCGGCGTCAACCACGGCGGCTGGGACCCGAACGAGAAGAACTTCCACCTCTACACGATCATCATCGGCGCGCAGACCCTGCATGCCACCGGTTACGCGATGGGCGTGCAGCGCGACGGTGACGTCGGCACCGGCGACGACTCCCGCGACACCGCCGTCATCGCGTACTTCGGCGACGGCGCCACCTCCCAGGGCGACGTCAGCGAGGCGCTGGTGTTCGCCGGCGTCAACAACAGCCCGGTCGTGTTCTTCTGCCAGAACAACCAGTGGGCCATCTCCGAGCCGAACGAGAAGCAGACCCGTGCCCCGCTCCACCACCGGGCGCGCGGCTTCGGCTTCCCCGGCATCCGGGTCGACGGCAACGACGTGCTCGCCGTCTACGCCGTCACCACCACCGCACTGGATGCCGCCCGCACCGGTCAGGGTCCGACGTTCATCGAGGCGTTCACCTACCGGATGGGTGCGCACACCACCTCCGACGATCCGACCAAGTACCGCGTCAGCGCCGAGGTCGAGGTGTGGAAGCACCGCGACCCGATCGAGCGGTACAAGCGCTGGCTCACCACGACGGGCCGCATCGACGCGGATGTCGTCGAGGCCGTCGACGCCGAGGCCGAGCAGCTCGGCGCGTCGGTGCGAGAACGCTGCCTGTCGATGCCCGACCCCGACGGCTCGTCGATGTTCGACCACGTGTTCGCCGAGTCCCACCCGGTCACCGAGGGGGAACGCGCCGCCTTCGAGCAGTACCAGTCCTCGTTCGAGGAGGTGGCCCGATGAGTGACCCGGACACGTCACCGGCCACGACCACGCTGGCCCGGGGGATCACCAGCGGGTTGCGCGCGGCGATGGAGCAGGACCCCAAGGTCGTGCTGCTCGGCGAGGACATCGGCAAGCTCGGCGGCGTCTTCCGGGTCACCGAGGGTCTGCAGAAGGACTTCGGTGAGGACCGCGTCATCGACACCCCGCTCGCCGAGGCCGGCATCGTCGGCACCGCGATCGGACTGGCCCTGCGCGGGTACCGCCCGGTCGTCGAGATCCAGTTCGACGGCTTCGTCTACCCGGCGTTCGACCACATCGTCAGCCAGGTCGCGAAGCTGCATGCCCGCTCGCTCGGAGCGGTGAAGGTGCCGATCGTCATCCGCATCCCGTTCGGTGGCGGTATCGGCGCGGTCGAGCACCACAGCGAGAGCAACGAGGCCTACTTCGCGCACACCGCCGGGCTGCGGGTCGTCTGCTGCTCGAACCCGCACGACGCGCACTGGATGATCCGCCAGGCGATCGAGAGCGACGACCCCGTCGTCTTCTACGAACCCAAGCGGCGCTACTGGGACAAGGGCGAGATCGGTGCCGCGCCCGACGGGCCACTCGATGGTGCGCGCGTGCTGCGCGAGGGCACCGACGTGTCGCTGTTCGCCTACGGCCCCATGGTCAAGACCTGCCTGCAGGCCGCGCAGGCCGCCGAGGAGGAGGGCCGGTCGCTCGAGGTGGTCGACCTGCGCTCGCTGTCGCCCCTCGACACCGCGGCGATCCTGGCCTCGGTACGGAAGACCGGCCGTGCGGTGGTCGTGCACGAGGCGTCGACGTTCCTCGGGCTGGGCGCCGAGGTCTCGGCGATGGTGACCGAGCAGGCGTTCCACTCCCTCGAGGCGCCGGTGCTGCGGGTGGGCGGCTACAACGTCCCCTACCCGCCGAGCCGGCTCGAGGAGGAGTTCCTCCCCGACCTCGACCGTGTGCTCGACGCCGTCGACCGCTCGCTCGTGTACTGAAAGGCGTTGTCGCACATGACACTTCGTGAGTTCAAGCTCCCTGACCCCGGCGAAGGCCTCACCGAGGCCGAGATCGTCACCTGGCACGTGAAGGCGGGCGACTCGGTCAAGGTCAACGACGTCGTCGTCGAGGTCGAGACGGCGAAGTCGCTCGTCGAGCTCCCGGTACCGTTCACCGGCACGGTCGGCGCGCTGCTCGTCGCCGAGGGCGACACCGTCGAGGTGGGCACCCC
>JBOFLR010000706.1:0-51684 GCA_051657965.1 Dermatophilaceae bacterium | reverse complement strand
CGGTAGAGCGCGAGCGCGGCCGAGATGTCCTCGAAGCTGTCCGGCTGCATCAGCCTGAGCAGCGTGCGCATCCCGCCGCCGTCGAGCTGGAAGACACCGAGGGTGTCACCGCGGGACAGCAGCTCGTAGGTGGCCCGGTCGTCGAGGGTGCGGGAGAGCTCGTCGAGGTCGATCGTCTCCCCGCGGTTGGCCTGCACGTTGGCGATGGCGTCGTCGAGGATGGTGAGGTTGCGCAGCCCGAGGAAGTCCATCTTCACCAGGCCGAGCGCCTCGCAGCTCGGGTAGTCGAACTGGGTGATGACCTGGCCGTCCTGGAGCCGGCGCATCAGCGGGATGACGTCGATGATCGGCTCGCTGCTCATGATGACGCCGGCAGCGTGCACCCCCCACTGCCGCTTGAGTCCCTCGAGACCCTTGGCGGTCTCGACGACCTCCTGGAGGTGGGCCTCGGTGGCGACCAGGTCGCGGAACTCGCGGCCCTCGCCGTGCCGGGGGTGGGCCGGGTCGTAGATGCCGGAGAGCGGGACCCCCTTGCCCATGACGTCCGGCGGCATCGCCTTGGTGAGCTGCTCACCGACGGCGAACGGATGACCCATGACGCGCGCGGCATCCTTGACTGCCTGCTTGGCCTTGATCGTGCCGTAGGTGACGATCTGGGCGACCCGGTCGCTGCCGTACTTCTCCGTGACGTAGCGGATGACCTCCCCGCGCCGACGCTCGTCGAAGTCGACGTCGAAGTCGGGCAGGGACGGCCGCTCGGGGTTGAGGAACCGCTCGAAGATCAGGCCGTGTGGAATGGGGTCCAGGTCGGTGATGCGCATCGCGAACGCGCACATCGACCCGGCGCCGGAGCCACGGCCGGGGCCGACCCGGATGCCGTGGTCCTTGGCCCAGGTGATGAAGTCGGCGACGACGAGGAAGTACCCCGAGTACCCCTTCGAGGCGATGACCTGGGTCTCGTACTCGGCCTGCCGGCGCGCGTAGTCGGGGACGCCACCGGGGAAGCGCTCGCGCAGCCCGCGCTCGACCTCCTTGACGAACCAGCTCTCCTCGCTCTCACCCGGCGGGCACGGGAACCGCGGCATGTACCGCCCCTCGCCCTCGGTGAAGGAGATGTCGCACATCTCGGCGATGAGCAGGGTGTTGTCGCACGCCTCGGGCAGCTCGCGCCAGGTGTGGCGCATCTCGGCGGGGCTCTTGAGGTAGAAGTCGTCGGCGTCGAACTTGAACCGGTTCGGGTCCATCATCGTCGAGCCGGACTGCACGCAGAGCAGCGCCGAATGGGCCTTGGCGTCCTCGGGACCGGTGTAGTGCAGGTCGTTGGTGGCGACGAGCGGCAGCTGCAGCTCGCGGGCGAGGCGGAGGAGATCCTGCATGGACCGGCGCTCGACATCGAGGCCGTGATCCATGATCTCGCAGTAGAAGTTCTCCTTGCCGAAGATGTCCCGGAACTCGGATGCCGCCTGCTTGGCGAGGTCGTACTGTCCGAGCCGCAACCGGGTCTGGATCTCGCCGGAGGCGCAGCCGGTGGTGCCGATGAGTCCTGCGCCGTACCGGTCGAGCAGCTCGCGGTCGACGCGTGGCCACTTCGCGTAGACCTGGTCGAGCGAGGCCTGACTGTCCATCCGGAAGAGGTTGTGCAGGCCGGTGTTGTCACGAGCCAGCAGGGTCATGTGCGTGTAGGCGCCCGAGCCCGAGACGTCGTCACCCGGACGGGTGCGCTCGTCGCCCCAGCGCACCCGAGTCTTGTCGGCGCGGTGCGTGCCGGGGGTGACGTACGCCTCGACGCCGATGATCGGCTTGACACCGGTGCCCTGCGCCTTCTTCCAGAACTCGTACGCCCCGAAGAGGTACCCGTGGTCGGTCGTGGCCAGGGCCGGCATCCCCATCTCGGCGGCCCGCTGGAACAGGTCACCGATGCGGGCGGCGCCATCGAGCATCGAGTACTCGGTGTGCACGTGGAGATGCACGAAGGAGTCCGAGCCGCGCGGTGAACCGGTCGCCAGGGCAGGTCTCGGAGCGCTCGTGGGGGACATCGCCGTCATCCTAAGTCCGTGGGCCGACGGCGCCAGGACCCCCGACCGGCGTGCCTCGATGTCGTGCGCCGGAGGCCGACCGAGGCGGGATCGCCGACCGCACCGGCGGACTCGCCGGTCCCGTCATCCGCCGGTGGAGAGACGGTCCAGCGCCACCTGCAGGTCGTCGGGATAGCCGCTCTCGAAGGTGACCCACTCCCCCGTCCCCGGATGCTCGAAGCCCAGCCCGACGGCGTGCAGCCACTGCCGGTCCAGACCGAGCCGCCTCGCCAGCGTCGGGTCGGCGCCGTAGAGCGGGTCGCCGACACACGGGTGCCGCACTGCGGCCAGGTGCACCCGGATCTGGTGGGTGCGGCCCGTCTCCAGGCCGACCTCGAGCAGGCTGGCGTGCCGGAACGCCTCGAGCAGCTCGTAGTGGGTGACGGCGTGCTTGCCGGACTCCATGACGGCGAACTTGTACTCGTGTCCGGGGTGCCGGCCGATCGGGGCGTCGATGGTGCCGGTGACCGGATCCGGCAGGCCCTGGACCAGCGTGTGGTACGTCTTCTCGACGCGACGTTCGCGAAAGGCGCGCTTGAGCACCGAGTAGGCGCGCTCGCTCGTGCACACCACCATCAGCCCGCTGGTGCCGACATCGAGGCGGGACACGATGCCTTGGCGCTCGCTCGCCCCACTGGTGGAGACCCGGTACCCGGCGGCCTTCAGTCCGGCGAGCACGTTCGGGCCGCTCCAGCCGACGCTGGGATGGGCGGCGACCCCGACCGGTTTGTCGACGACCACGATGTCGCCGTCGTCATGGACCACCGTCATCCCCGGGACCGGTTCGGCCACCACCTCCAGGGGCGGCACGGGACCGGTCGGCAGGTCGACCTCGAGCAGGTCACCTGCGGTGACCCGGTGGCTCTTGCCGACACCGGTGGAGTTCACGGTGACGCCGCCGTCGAGAACCAGCCCGGCGGCCTTGGTCCGCGACAGGCCGAACAGCCGCGAGAGGGCGGCATCGACCCGCTCTCCGTCGAGACCGTCGGGCACCAGGACGGTACGCGGCTCACCCACGGGAGGACTCGTCGACCCGTGCGGTGCCGGACACCGGGATGCCCCGCCACGACAGCACCGCGACCAGCCCCGCCGCGCCGACGATGGCGATGTCGGCGACGTTGCCGACGAACCACCCCGAGTAGTCGATGAAGTCGACGACGTGCCCACGCCCGGGGCCCGGGGCGCGGAACACCCGGTCGACGAGGTTGCCGACGGCGCCGCCGAGCAGCAGACCGAGGCCGATCGCCCAGCTGCGGGTCCCCACCTGACGGGCGACGACGGCGACCCACACGACGATGACCAGCGAGATCACGGTCAGCACCCAGGTCGCACGGTCGCCGATGGAGAACGCGGCCCCGGGGTTGCGCACGAGGTTGAGCCGGATGACGGAGCCGATGACGTCGATCGGCTCCCCGGGGGTGAGTACGGCCAGCGCCCAGATCTTGGTCAGCTGGTCGACGACCAGTGCTGACGCTGCCGCTCCACCGAGGATGACGAACAGCCGCCGCCGGCCACCGGTCGGGACCGGGGCCGGCGAGGAACGAGAGATGTCGACGGGTGTCAGCGACGTTCCTGCTTCGTCTTGCAGGTCAGGCACAGAGTCGCGCGAGGGGCCGCCTGGAGGCGGAGTTTGCCGATCGGGTCGCCGCACGACTCGCACGCTCCGTAGGTTCCGTCGTCGAGCCGCTCGAGGGCGTGCTCGTTCTGTTCGAGCATCTCGCGGGCGTTGTTCGCCAGGGAGATCTCCTGCTCGCGCTCGTAGGTCTTGGCTCCGGCATCGGCCTGGTCGTCACCGGCACCGTCGCCCGAGTCACGCATCAGCACCACGAGATCGCTCTCGGCATGGGTGACCTCGGCCCGCAGCTGGGCGATGTCGTGCTCGATCTCGCGGCGGAGCTCGCGTCTCTCCGCAGCTGTCCACGGCGGCTCGTCCGCACGGACCGGCAGCACGGCGGCGCGTCCACGGGTGGTCGACGGCCGGCCGGCCCTCACCGGACCCGATCCGATTCCGGGCGCTCCGCTGGGGGATGCCGCCTCCGCGCCTGATGTCCTCGCCCTGGTTCCCGGCTTCGCGGTGCTCGTCGAGTCAGACCCGGCACCCGACCGCTTCGACCGGGTCGTCGCCTTCGCGGCAGCACCCGTGGCGGCCGTCTTCCGCGGCGCTGACGAGGCCTTCCGGGGTGCATCGGACCCCGCTGCCGGAGACGCCGACCGGCCGCCCCGGCGTGTGGCCGATGCTCCTGGACGTGGGTCTTCGGCGGCCGCCTGGCGGGCCGATGTCGTGGCCCGTGCAGCGATCTTCCTGGTTGCGGACAGGGCCCGCTTGACCATGTGACGACCCTTCTTCCCTGAGCATTCAGCCGACGGCTGCGATCGGTGCAGGTGAGGATACGGTGCCCTCGTGTGTCCTGGACGTCGCAACGCCGTCGTCGGCCAGGTCGTTCCCGGCGGAGACGCGGCGCGGGACCCCGGCTGGTGCCGAGGCCCCGCGTCGCGTCTCCGCCGACCGGCTCGCTCTGGTCAGACCGCGTTCTCGCGCGTCCCCGCATCGACGGCGGTGTTCTTCAGTTCGGCGAGCTGGCCCTGAATGTAGTCGTGGAGCCGACCGCGGTAGTCCCGTTCGAACCCACGGAGCTCTTCGATCTTGCGCTCGAGCAGCCCGCGCTCGCGCCCGAGGTCCTCGAGGATCGCCGCCTTGCGCTGCTGGGCCTCGGCCACCATGCCGGTACTGCGCTCCCGCGCCTCGGTGAGCATCTCGTCCCGCTGCGTCGAGGCCGTGCCGATGAGCTCGTCGCGCTGAGCGGTCGCCGTGGCGACGAGGTCGTCGTGCTGCTTCTTCGCGGAGCCCACGAGGTCGTCGTGCTGCCGCTGTGCCGCACCGATGAGCTCGTCGTGACGCCGCTGGCCTTCGGCGATGAGCTCGTCGCGCTTGCTCTCGCCGGCGGTGACGTGCTCGTCGTGCAGACGCTGGGCGAGAGCGATCACGCCGGCCGCACTGGCGCCGCCTCCGGCACCGGCGAGCGCCACCGCGCCGAGGCTGGCGCCCTCGGAGTCCCCACCGCCACGGGAGCCGGCCGACGCCGCACGCTGCTCGGCCTCACGCTCGGCCTGCTCGGCGCGCTGTTGGGCGGAGGCGATGCGGCGTTGCGCATCCCGCTCGGCCTCCTCGGTGCGGGCGCGCAGCGTGACCATGTGCTGGTCGGCCGATGAGGCCGCGCCGTCGCGGGCGGCAGCGAGAGCCGCGGCGTCGCGCTGACGCTCGTCCTGCAGCGCGGCGAGCTGGCTGCGCGAGTCGCCGAGGCTTCCCTCGAGCTCACGGACCCGCGCCTCGAGCACCGACGCCCGCTTCTCGGCATCCGTGGCCCGGGTCTGCAGCTCGGAGGCCTGCCGCTCGAGCTCTCCGTTGCGGTGCTCGAGCTGGCCGACCCGGCCCTGGAGGTCGGCGTTGCGGCTCTCGGTGTCCCCGCTCTTGCCTTCGTACTCGCCGAGGCGGGCGGTGAGCTCGCTGCGGGTGCCCTCGAGCTCGCTGACCCGTGCGGCGAGCGTGGCGTTCTTCGCCCGGAGCTCCTCGAGATCCTTCGCGGAGGCGTCGACATCGGCCTGCGAGAACGTCGGCGCCATGCCCTTGCCCTCGCGGACGGTGTTGAGCTCGCCGCGCAGCTCGTCGGACTCCTTGGTCATTCGACGCATCTCGGCGACGATGTCGTCGAGGAAGTCGTCGACCTCGCGCTCGTCGTACCCACGACGGAACTGGGTCTGGGTGAACGTCTTGTTGAGGACGTCCTCGGGCGTGAGAGCCATCTGCAACTCCTGGGTGGCCGGCAACGGGTCACGTCCGGGCACTGGCCCTGCCCGGGGCGGCAGGTCCTTCGTGGCTCCGGTTAGCGGTCAGCGTACGCGATGCCGTGTCACGCGTGACAGATGATGCATGACACCAGGCCGAACGGAGGACCTGCGCCGACCCGGCATCGCACCCGGCGGTGACGTCGGCAACGGGCGCTCGGACTCAGAGCAAGGCGTAGAGCAGTGCGACTCCCAAGAACAACACCATGAAGGACACATCGACCGAGACGGCGCCGAGCCGCAACGGTGGGATGACGCGGCGCAGTGCCCGGAGCGGCGGTTCGGTGAGGGTGTACACCGGCTCGGCGACGACGAGCGCGGGCCCGCGAGGGCGCCACTCGCGGGCGAGGATGCGGATCCAGTCGAACACCACCCGGCCGACGAGCACCAACAGGTACAGGAAGACGACGAAACGCAGCACCGCGAACACGTCACTCATGGTGGAAGTCTCGCGGACGGGTCCGGGGCCTGACGGGGCGGGGCCGCTCAGCTCTGGTTGAAGACCGCTGGTCCCCGCACCGCCTGACCCTCGTCGGCGTTGACCTCGACCGTCTCCGGGCTGAGGAGGAACACCTTCGCGGTGACCCGCTCGATCGAGCCCCGCAGCCCGAATACGAGCCCGGCCGCGAAATCGACCAGTCGTTTGGCGTCGGCGTCGCTCATGTCGGTGAGGTTGATGATGACCGGGATGCCGTCGCGGAAGTTCTCGCCGATCGTCTTGGCCTCGTTGTACGTGCGCGGGTGGATCGTCGTGATGCGCGAGATGCCACCGACTTCGGGTGCGCGGACCACGGAGGCCATCGACTGGCGCGGGCGGAGCGGCGTCACCTCGGCACGGTGCTCAGTACGGTGCTCGTCGCGGTCGTCGACCTCGTCGGAGACGTCGTAACCGTCGTCGTACTCGTCGTAGTCGTCGTAACGCCCCTGGTCCTCGGCGAGCCCCAGGTACACCATCGTCTTGCGCAGTGCGCCGGCCATGACATGCTCCTCGGTCGTCGGCCCCGCCGTCCGGCGCCGTCGGTCGTGACCGAAGTTACCGCTGTGACGAGCGTGATCCGAGGATTGCCGACCCGACACGCAGGTGTGTCGCGCCTTCGGCGATCGCGGACTCCAGGTCGCCACTCATACCGGCCGACATCCACGACGCGTCCGGATGGTTGCTGCGAATGGCGTCGGCGACGCTCCTGAGGCGTGCGAAGGCCGGCCGGGGGTCCTCTCCCAGCGGCGCCACCGCCATCACCCCACGGAGCCGCAGACCGGAGCACTCGGCGACCAGGTCGGCGAGCTCTCGCGCGTGGTCGGGGTCCGCGCCGCCCCGCGCTCGGTCGGCATCCAGACTGATCTGCACGGTGACATCGATCAGCCGGTTTTCCTGTACTGCGGCGCGCTCGAGCGCACGGGCGAGCCGCGCCCGGTCGACCGACTGCACCACATCGACCAGGCGTGCGACGGTGCCGGCCTTGTTGGTCTGGAGCTGGCCGACGAAGTGGACGGTGAGTCGTGCGCGACCGGCCAACGACGGGATCTTCTCGGCCACCTCCTGGGCGCGGTTCTCGCCGATGTCGGCGACCCCGAGCTCGGTGAGCAGGTCGACGTCGGACGCGGGAAAGTACTTCGTCACCGCCACGAGGGTCGCGTCGTCGGTGCGGCCGGCCGCCCGCATCGCCGCGTCGACACGTTCCCGCACCACGCTCAGTGCCGCCGCTAGCTCGTTCCGGCGGTCGGTCACGACCACACCCTCGCTACCACTCCCGCGAACCGGCCGGTGCTGCCGTCTCGCCGATAGGAGAACAGGTCCCGGGACTCCCGGGTGCAGCCGGGCAGCCAGCGCGTCACGACGCCGGCGTCGCGCAACTGAGCCACGACCGCGGCCCCGACGTCGACGGCCGGCGTGCCCGTCCACGACACGGCGGCGGCGACCGGTTGGGTCTCGGCGACGACCTGGCGCATCTGCTCGGGAACCTCATAGCAGCGGCTGCACACCGACGGGCCCACGACGGCGTCGATCTCGATGGCGCCGAGGTCGCGCATCGCGGCGACCGCGTGCGGGACCACCCCGGCGAGCACGCCGGGCCGGCCGGCGTGGACCGCAGACACGACGCCTTCCGCGCTGGCGAGCAGCACCGGGACGCAGTCGGCAACCAGAACGGCGAGCGCCAGACCAGGCTCGACCGCGACCAGGCCGTCGCACCGCGGCGGCTCGGTGGGCACCGCCTCCACGACCGCGATGTCACCGCCGTGGCACTGCTCCATGTACACCACCGGGCGGTCCATGGATGCCGCGAGGCGCGCCCGGTTCTCCGCGACCGCGGCTGGCTCGTCGCCGACGTGCGCGCCGAGGTTGAGGCTCGCGTACCGTCCGCGGCTCACTCCTCCCGAACGCATGGTGAAGCCCCGATCGGCCACGGCGGAGGTCTCGCGCCAGCTGAACACCGGGCGACTCGGTGGGCCGGGCTACTTGAGGAAGTCGGGAACGTCGAGCTCGTCGCCGTCCTCGAACGTCACGGTGCGAGGGGGGGCGCTACGGACCGGCTCGACGACCGGCTCGGCGCGCTCGGTGTGCACCGGCGCGTCATCCGGCGGCCGCGATGCCGGAACGGACGGTGGCGGCGCAGCCGGTGGTGCGGATGGGGAGTGGTGGCCGTTCGAGGACATCTCCGCTGGTGGGGGCTGTGGAGCCGCGGCCGGGGTGGTGCGCGGTGGGCTGTCGGCGGATGGCGAGGTCGCAGCCGAGGTCGAGGGCGAACGACCCTGGATGGTGCCGAGTGCGCGGTCGTCGGCTCGACGGACAGGCGCTCCGCCGTCGAACCCGGCGGCGATCACCGTGACGCGCACCTCGTCGCCGAGAGCGTCGTCGATCACCGCCCCGAAGATGATGTTCGCCTCGGGGTGGGCCGCCTCCTGCACCAGCCGTGCGGCCTCGTTGATCTCGAACAGCCCGAGATCGCTGCCGCCCTGGATCGACAACAGGACCCCGTGCGCACCGTCGATACTCGCTTCGAGGAGCGGGCTGGAGATCGCGAGCTCGGCGGCCTGGACCGAGCGGTCCTCGCCACGGGCCGAGCCGATGCCCATGAGCGCCGAACCGGCACCCTGCATGACCGACTTGACGTCGGCGAAGTCGAGGTTGATCAGACCCGGGGTGGTGATGAGGTCGGTGATGCCCTGGACGCCGGAGAGCAGCACCTGGTCGGCGCTGCGGAACGCGTCGAGCATGGACACCCCGCGATCGCTGATCGAGAGCAGCCGGTCGTTGGGGATGACGATCAGGGTGTCGACCTCGTCACGCAGGCCGGCGATGCCGGACTCGGCCTGGTTCGCCCGGCGACGGCCCTCGAAGGTGAACGGGCGGGTGACGACACCGATGGTCAGCGCGCCCAGGCCCTTGGCGATCCGGGCGACGACGGGCGCACCACCGGTGCCGGTACCACCACCTTCGCCCGCGGTGACGAAGACCATGTCGGCGCCCTTGAGGACCTCCTCGATCTCCTCGGCGTGGTCCTCGGCGGCCTTCTTCCCCACATCGGGGTCGGCACCGGCTCCGAGCCCCCGGGTGAGCTCACGTCCGACGTCGAGCTTGACGTCGGCATCGCTCATGAGCAGCGCCTGGGCGTCGGTGTTGATCGCGATGAACTCGACGCCCTTGAGGCCGACCTCGATCATCCGGTTGATGGCATTGACGCCGCCGCCGCCGATGCCGACGACCTTGATGACGGCGAGGTAGTTCTGGGGTGCTGCCACGGCTCGGGCCTTCCACTGGAATCACGTCTGGTGCGGTCGGTCCAGGGAAGCCCTGAACATCAACGAGCGGGTTGCGGGTGCGTCCGGATCGATGAGTCGACGCTAGGTCGGGCGAGGGAGCCGATCAATTCAGACCGGGGTGTGTCGCGACATCATCCGGAGAAAAGCCGACGCTTCGCACACTCGCGACCCATCTGTCACTGCCGGTGCGCACCGTAACACCGGTTGCGGCGTCACCGCGTGACCGGGGTGTCGGGAGCGCTGACGTCGATGACCGCGGACTTCGTCGGGAGCAGCGCCTGGAGGATGGCCACCTTGCGGCCGGACTCCTCTCCCCCACCCCACACCACGGTGCGTGCTCCGAGCCGGAAGGTGACCAGGTCGGCACTGCTGACGGTGACGGCGGTGACCTGGCGGGCGAGGTCTGCGGGAAGCGCCTCGAGGAGGGTCAACGCGGCCTGGAGTGCGCTGGGCGTCATCCCGGCATCGGCCGTCGCACTCACCGTCGGCACCCCGGCGGGGGCCGATGTGACGGTACCGAACGCCACACCGTCGACGTCGACCACCTCGAGCCGCCCGCGCGGGGTGCGGACGACGATCGCCGGCTTCCGGTGGACCACCTCCACGACGACCGTGCCCGGCCACGAACGGCGCACCGACACCTCCGCCACGGTGATGTCGCCGCGTACCCGCTGGGCGACGGCGTCGGTGTCGACCCGCAGGAGCGGGGTGCCGACGACGACCGCGGCCCGGTCGAGGACGGACTGCACGGAGGCATCGGTGGCTCCGGTGACCCGCACCTCGTCGACGGCGAGCACCGTGCTCCATCCGACCAGCCAGACCATCCCGGCGACGACCGCCCCGGACACCATCAGCCCGAGAGCGCGCCGCCACGGGTGTCGGCGCCGGGATGACGCGCGACGCGCGAACCGGATCTGCGAGGAGGCCAGCCCCCGGCCCACGGCCCGGCGCCGCGCGGTGACCCTCACGCCTGCCGCCCCTCGGCGCACGCGGCGAGGGCGTCGAGAACTCGCGGACCGAGCCGCGTGACGTCACCGGCGCCCACCGTCAGCACCAGGTCGCCGGGACCGGCGGCAGCGACCACCGCGGCGACGGCGGCGTCGCGGGTGAGCCCCACCTGCACGTTCCGGTCTCCGGGAAGCGCGAGGAGGGGCTCGCCCACCAGCGCGGGTCCGATGCCGGGTATCGGCTCCTCCCTGGCGCCGTAGACGTCGAGGATGACGACCTGGTCGGCCGGTGCGAGCGCCGAGGCGAACTCGGCCGCGAAGTCGCGCGTGCGGGAGTACAGGTGCGGCTGGAACAGGACCCGTAACCGTCCGACGCCGGCCCGCCGGACCAGACCCGCCGAGGTCTCGACGAGCGCGGCGACCTTCGGCGGGTTGTGTGCGTAGTCGTCGACGACCGTGACTCCGGCCGCCACGCCACGCACCTCGAACCGCCGGGCCGCGCCGGAGAACCCGGCAAGGCCCGCGAGCACCGTGTCGACGTCGGCACCCAGGCCGGTGGTGGCCGCGAGCAGAGCGCCGGCGGCGTCGGCGACGTTGTGGCTGCCGGGAACCGCGAGTGCCAGCTCGCGCTCGACGCCGTTGAGCACAAACCCGGTGCGGGTGCCCAGGTCACGGGGCTCGCTCGACCCCAGGACGAGGTCGGCGTCGTGCGCACGACCGAAGGTGGCGACGCGTGCACCGCGCTCGCGGGCGGCGTCGGCGAGCGCCAGTGCGCCGGCGTCGTCGGCCGACGCGACGAGCAGACCTGCGGGCCGCACCGTCCGCGCGAACGCGTCGTACGCCTCAGCCACCCGCTCGGCGGTGCCGTAGAAGTCGAGGTGATCGGGCTGCACGTTGGTGACCACCGCGACGTGCGGCCGGTACGTGAGGAAGCTGCCGTCGCTCTCGTCCGCCTCGACGACGAACGCGTCCCCCTGCCCGAGTCCCGCGTTGCTGCCGAGCAACGGGATGTCGGCACCACACGCGAACGAGGGGTCGGCCCCGGCCTCGACCAGCGCGGTGGTGAGCATCGCCGTGGTGGTCGTCTTGCCGTTGGCACCTGCCACGGCCACCGTCGTCCGGCCTCGGGTGAGGGCGGCGAGCGCCTGTGCCCGGTGCAGTACGCGCAGCCCCGCGGCGCGCGCCGCCGTCAGCTCCGGGTTGTCGTCGCGCACCGCGGAGGACACGACCACGGTGTCGGCACCGGCGAGGTGCGCCGGGTCGTGCCCGAGCTCGACCCTCGCGCCCGCGGACCGCAGCATGTCGAGCACCGGCGAGTCGGCGGCATCCGAGCCCGACACCCGCACCCCGTGGGCGAGGAGCAGCCGGGCGACCGCCGACATCCCGGCGCCGCCGACGGCGACGAGGTGCACCGCTCCCAGGCTCGGCCACGACGGCACCTCGGCCGTGAAGTCGTACCGCGTCTCGGGCAGCGTGCTCACGAGGCGTCCGCCGCCGTCACCACGAGGTCGGCGAGGCGCTCGTCGCCGTCACGATGGCCGGTGACGGCCGCCGCCTCGCCCATCGCGTGGAGCCGCTCGTGGTCGAGCGCCATCGGGATGACGGTGCCGGTCACCCACGTGCGGTCGACGGACTCGTCGTCGACGAGCAGCCCGCCTCCGGCGGCGACGACCCCCCGGGCGTTGAGCCGCTGCTCTCCGTTGCCGATGGGGAGCGGGACATAGACGGCCGGGAGCCCGACCGCGGCGAGCTCGCAGACCGTGCTCGCGCCCGCCCGGGCCACGGCCAGGTCGGCGGCCGCGTACGCGAGGTCCATGCGGTCGCAGTACTCGACGACGACGTACCGGGCGCCGCCGACCGGTCCAGGATCGACCGGCTTCCCGGTGCCGGTGACATGGAGCACCTGGACCCCGGCCCCGGACAGCACCGGCGCTGCCGCCTCGAACGCGTCGTTGAGACGTCGCGCACCCAGCGAGCCACCGAAGACCAGGATCGTCGGCGCGTCGCCGAGGCCGAACCGGCGGCGGGCCTCGGCGCGCACGGCGGAACGCTCGAGGGTCGCGATCTCGCGGCGCAGCGGCATCCCGGTCACCACGGCGCGCGGCAGCCGCGTGCCGGGGAAGGTGACGCCCACCGCTGCCGCCCCACGCGCACCGAGCCGGTTGGCCAGGCCGGGGCGGGCGTTCTGCTCGTGGACCACGACCGGCACCCCACGTCGCCGCGCGGCGAGGTATGCCGGTGTCGCGACGTAGCCACCGAAGCCGACCACGACCTCGGCGCCGGTGCGCTCGAGCGCCTCGCCGGCCGCGGCGACCGCCGACCGGAGAGCGCCCGGCAGGCGGAGGGCGTCGGCCGAGGGCCGTCGGGGGAAGGGCACCTTCGGGATCTCGTGGAGCTCGAGCCCCCGCTCCGGCACCAGGCGCGACTCGAGTCCGTCTGCGGTCCCGAGGGCCGCGATCGCGACGGTGGGGTCCCGTCGGCGCAGGCACTCCGCAAGAGCGAGCAGCGGGGCGACGTGGCCGGCTGTTCCGCCCCCCGCCAGCAGCACCGACCGTGGCACGGCGCCGCTCACCGGCGCCCCTGCCGTGACCGGACCGTCGCCGGGAGCACCGCAAGACTGCGGCGCAGGGCCGACGACCGGGCCGACAGGGCCGCGGCACAGCCCGGTTCGCGACGAGCGAAGGACAACAGGATGCCGAGCGCGCCCATGGTCGTGACGAGCGACGAACCACCCGAGGAGACCAGCGGGAGCGGGACACCGACGACGGGCAGCAGGTTGATGACGGCTCCGATGTTGACCAGTGCCTGGACGAGGATCCAGGTGGTCACCCCGGCGGTGACGATCCGCACGAACAGGTCATCGGTGCGGCTCACCAGGCGGAGACAGGCGAGGGTCAGCACACCGAGCAGCACGAGGACGGCGACCGTGCCGGGCAGGCCGAGCTCCTCACCGATGATGGCGAAGATGAAGTCGTTGTGCGGCTCGGAGAGCAGGCCCCACTTCTCCCGGCTCTGCCCGAGCCCGACCCCGAACCAGCCACCGTCGGCGAGGGCGAACCGACCGTGGATGGGCTGGCGCGCGGCACCGTAGATGTCGACGTCGCGCCCCATCCACACGTCGAGGCGGCCGAGCCGGTTGGGGCTGGTGACGACCAGGGCGACCACCGCGGCAACGGTGGGCAGGCCCAGGTAGACGAAGAACCGCAGTGGCACACCGGCGGCGAAGAGCACCCCGGCGACGATGGCGGCGAGCACCAGGGCGGTGCCGATGTCGTGTCCGAGCACCACGACACCGATGCCCACGACGGCCAGGGGCACCAGGTAGGGGATGACGACGTGCGAGAAGGCGCCGAGGTGCCGGCGCTTCGCCGCGAGGACGACTCCGCCGGTCATGACCAGCCCGACCTTCACCAGCTCCGAGGGCTGCATGGTGAACCCTCCCAGGTCGAGCCAGTTGCGGTTGCCCTGGATGGTCTCGCCGAGCGGGCTGTAGAGCACGACCAGCTGGAGGCCGACGGCGAGCGCCAAGATCGGCAGGGCCAGAGCTCGCCAGGCACGGATCGGGAGACGCGAGGCGACCATGAGCACCAGCGCGCCGAACGCGGCGAACGCGAGCTGGCTGGCGAAGATCGAGTAGGCCGACGACGTCTCGCCGATCGAGATGACCGACGACGCCGAGAGGACCATCACCAGTCCGAACACCACGAGCAGGCCGGTCACCCCGAGGATGAGGTAGTACGTGGTGACCGGCGACTCGAGCCGCGCCAGCCAGGACCCGGTGGGGCTCGGGGGCGAGGTGGCGCGGGCCGGTGCGGTCGCGCTGCTCACTGCTACTCCTCGGCGACGGCGCGCCGAACCGCGCCGGCGAAGGCGTCGCCGCGGGCGCCGTAGTCGTCGAACATGTCCATCGACGCGGCGGCCGGCGCGAGCAGCACGACATCACCGCCGCGAGCGAGCGCGAGGGACTCCGCGACCACCTGGTCCATGGCTCCAGTGTCGACTCGGACGACGTCGACGACCGGCACATCCGGGGCGTGTCGGGCGAGCGCTGCGGAAAAGGCGGTACGGTCGCGCCCCAGCAGGACCACACCGCGCAGCCGGGAAGCCACCGTCCGGACCAGATCCTCGACATCGGCCCCCTTGAGCAGCCCGCCCGCGACCCAGACGACGCGGTCGTGGGCGGCGATGCTGGCGGCGGCGGCGTGCGGGTTGGTGGCCTTGGAGTCGTCGACGAAGCGGATGCCGCGCACGCTCGCCACCTCGGCCGCCCGGTGTGGGTCGGGCCGGAACCCCCGCAGCCCGGCGCGGACCGCGGCCGAGGGCACCCCGTGCGCTCGGGCCAGCGCCGCCGCAGCCAGGGCGTTCGCGACCAGGTGCGGCGCGGGTGCCGGTGCGTCGCGGCGGAGGTCGTCGAGCGTCCCGAGCTCCGCGGCCGACGTCCGCCGGTCGTCGACGAAGGCGCGGTCGGCGAGCACCCCGTCGACCAGCCCGACCTCCGAGACCTCCGGCACCCCGAGCGTGAACCCGACCGCACGGCATCCCTCCTGCACCTCGGCGCCCTCGACGAGCCGGCGGGTCGCCGGGTCCTGAGCGTTGTAGACGCAGGCGACCTCGGCGTTCGCGTAGACCAGGCCCTTGGCCTCGGTGTACGCCTCCAGCGAGCCGTGCCAGTCGAGATGGTCGGGGGCCACGTTGAGACACACGGCCGCCCGCGGCCGGATCGACCGGGACCAGTGCAGCTGGAAGCTCGACAGCTCGACGGCCAGCACTTCGTACGGCTGCGGATGCAGCACCGCCTCCAGCAGCGGGGTGCCCACGTTCCCGGCGCTCGTGGCGCGCAGCCCGGCCGCGGCCAGCATGCCGGCGAGCAGCCGCACCGTCGTCGTCTTGCCGTTGGTGCCGGTGACGGTGAGCCAGGGCGCGGCGCTCTCGCGGGCCCGCATCCGCCAGGCCAGCTCGACCTCTCCCCACACCGGCACGCCGCGCGCCGCGGCACCGGCGAGGAACGGCTGGTCGGGTCGCCATCCCGGCGAGGTGACCACCAGGTCGACCGGGTCGTGCGGCGCCGCCCCGGCCGCGCCGTCACCGAGACGCAGGCGCGCCCCGAGCACGGCGAGGATGTCGGCGCGCTCGCCGACCGAGGTCCCGGCATCCGGGGTGCGGCCGTCGACGACCGTGACGTGCGCGCCCCGGTCCAGCAGCGCGGCGGCTGCGGCGAACCCGCTGATCCCGAGCCCGGCGACGGCGACCCGCAGGCCCGACCAGTCGGCGTCCCGGTGGGTGAGGCCGTGGAGCCGACCCGGCGGTGGCGTCATCCGACGCCCACCACCCATTCGGCGTAGAACAGCCCGAGCCCGAGGGCGACGAACAGCCCGGCGATGATCCAGAACCGGATGACGATCGTCACCTCCTGCCACCCCATGAGCTCGAAGTGGTGCTGCAGCGGTGCCATCTTGAACACCCGTCGCCCGGTCGTCTTGAACGACACGACCTGGATGATCACCGACAGGGTGATCGTGACGAAGAGCCCACCGAGGATGACGACGAGCAGCTCGGTACGGCTGAGGATCGCCAGGCCGGCGATCGCCCCACCGAGAGCCAGGGAGCCGGTGTCGCCCATGAAGATCTTGGCCGGTGACGCGTTCCACCACAGGAACCCGAAGCACGCTCCCATCGCGGCCGCCGCGACGATGGCCAGGTCGTGCGGGTCGCGGACCTCGTAGCACTTGGCCCCCGGGTTCCACTGGCAGTTCTGGTTGAACTGCCAGATGCCGACCAGCACGTACGCCGCGAACAGCATGACCGAGCTCCCGGTCGCCAGGCCGTCGAGGCCGTCGGTGAGGTTCACCCCGTTGGACGTGCCGGCCACGATGATGTTGGCCCACACCACGAAGAGCACCAGTCCCAGCAGTGCCCCGCCGAAGGCGAGGTCGAGCCGGGTGTCACGGACGAACGAGACCGACGTGGAGGCCGGGGTCCGGAGCGACTCGTTGGGGAACTGCAGGGCGAGCACCGCGAAGACGACGGCGACGAGGGTCTGTCCGGCGAGCTTCTCGCGCGAGCGGAGGCCGAGGCTGCGCTGTTTGCTGATCTTGATGTAGTCGTCGAGGAAGCCGACCAGGCCGAGACCGGTCATGAGGAACAGCACCAGCAGCCCACTCACCGTGGGCATGTCGGTGGTGGCCAGGTGGGCGACCGCGTACGCGACGAGCGAGCTGCCGACGATGACCGCCCCGCCCATCGTCGGCGTACCGCGCTTGGTGTGGTGCGAGGTCGGGCCGTCGTCGCGGATGAACTGGCCGTACCCGCGACGCACGAGGAACCGGATGAACATCGGCGTCCCCAACAGCGCGACCACCAGAGAGACCACGGCCGCGATGAGTACCGCCCTCACGTCGGCTCCCCGGAGGTCGCTGCGGCCAGACGGTCTCCGAGCCACCGGAGCCCGGCGTCACGCGAGGACTTGAACAGCACGACGTCGCCGGGGGCCAGCTCGGCGCGGAGCAGGATCTCGGCCGCCTCGGCGTCGTCGACGGTGCGCACCCGCGTCGTGCCGGATGACGACGGCCCGCCACCTCCCGGTCCGACGCCGGCGCCCTCGGCCCTGGCCCCGTCGGCGATCGGACCCGCAGCCGCCCCGACGACGACCAGCTCCTCGACGCCGCGGCCCACCGCCGCCGACCCCACAGCGGCGTGCAACGCGTCGGACTCGGCGCCCAGCTCGAGCATGGTGCCGAGCACCGCCCAGGTGCGCCGCCCCTCCCCCATCCCCTGCAGTGCGGCGAGCGCGGCGGTCATCGACTCCGGGTTGGCGTTGTAGGCGTCGTTCACCACGGTGACGCCGTCGGCCCGTTCGGTGACCTCCATCCGCCATCGGCTGTCGAGCGTCGCCGACTCGAGGGCGGTGCAGGCGTCGTCGAGGGACATGCCGACCTCCAGCGCCACGGCGAGCACCGACAGCGCGTTGCCGACCTGATGCCGGCCGGCGACCGCGAGGCGGACCGTTCGTCGTCGCTCGGCGGCGGTGACGACGAACCGGGCTCGCCCGCTGCTGTCGAGCTCGACCTCGGAGGCGCGCAGGTCGGCATCCGTGCTCTCCCCGACGAGGACGACCCGCGCCGAGGTGACCGCCGCCATGCCGCGCACGATGTCGTCGTCGGCGTTGAGCACCGCCAGCCCACCCGCGGGAAGGGCGGCGACGAGCTCGGACTTGGCCCGGCCGATGGCCTCTCGCGAGCCGAACTCACCCAGGTGCGCCGAGCCGACGTTGAGCACCACGCCGATGCGTGGCGGCGCCACCCGGGTGAGATGGGCGATGTGGCCGACACCGCGCGCACCCATCTCGGCGACGAGGTAGCGCGTGTCGGGCCGCACCCGGCAGACCGTCAGGGGCACGCCGACCTCGGAGTTGTAGGAGCCGACCGGGGCGACCGTCGGCGCGTCGGACGCGAGCACGGCACCGAGCAGGTCCTTGGTGGTCGTCTTGCCGGAGGACCCGGTGATGCCGACCACGACCAGCTCCGGCAGTGCGTCGACGACAGCGCGGGCGAGCCTGCCGAAGGCGCGCTCGGTGTCGTCGACCACGATGCACGGCACGCCGTCGACAGGTCGCTCGACGAGCGCGGCGACCGCCCCCTGGCGGAGCGCCGCCGCCGCGAAGTCGTGTCCGTCGGCGTGTTCGCCGGCTCGGGCGACGAAGAGCCCGCCCGGCCCGGCCTCGCGGGAGTCGGTGGTCACCGGACCGTCGACGAGCACGGCCGCGTCGGCACCCACGACCCGGCCTCCGGTGGCCTCGGCCACGGCGGCGAGACTCATGGCGATCATCGCGCGGGCACCTCCGCGGCCAGACGCAGCGCCTCCCGCAGCTCGTCGCGGTCGTCGAACGGGTACACCGTGCCCGCCACCTCCTGCCCGGTCTCGTGGCCCTTCCCGACCACGGCCACGGTGGCCGCCGGGCCGTCGGGCCACACTGCGTCGACCGCGGTACGGATGGCGGACCGGCGGTCCCCGACCTCGAGCACCACGGCCGCACGTGCCTGGGCCGCCGACTCGGCGCCGGCCAGCACCGCGGCCCGGATCGCGCCGGCATCCTCCGAGCGAGGGTTGTCGTCGGTGACGACGACGACGTCGGCGACTCCCGCCGCGGCGGCGCCCATGGCCTGGCGCTTGTCGCGATCGCGATCGCCGCCCGCGCCGGTGACACAGACGAGCCGGCCCGGGGTCGTCGGCCGCAACGCGGTCAACGCGGCCCGGATCGCGTCGGGAGTGTGGGCGTAGTCGACCACTGCCCGGGGCGCCACGACACCGGCCGGTGCCCGGACCACCTCCATCCGTCCCGGCACGTACGGCGTGGCCCGCACCGCTCGTTCGACGTCGCGCACCGGCTCTCCGAGCCGCACGAGCGCGGCTGCCGCGAGTGCGGTATTGGTGAGGTTGAAGTCGCCGGGGATGCCCGATCGCAGGCGCAGGATGGCGCCAGGTCCGTGCAGCACGAACGCGGACGGGTCGTCATCCGACCTCGTCACGCGCCAGTCGGCGTCCAGGTCGGCCCGCGTGGTCAGGGTCTCGAGGGGGATGCTGCCACCCGCGGCCAGCCGTCTCCCCCACTCGTCGTCGATACACACGACGCCGCGACGGGCTCGCTCGGGGGTGAAGAGCGACGCCTTGGCGGCGAAGTAGTCCTCCATGTCGGCGTGGAAGTCGAGGTGGTCCTGCGAGAGGTTGGTGAACAGGGCCACGTCGTAGCGCACGCCGTCGACGCGGTGCTGGGCGAGCGCGTGACTCGACACCTCCATGACGCAGGTGTCGAGACCGCGTTCGGCCATGACCGCCAGCAGCGCGTGCAGCTCGGGAGCCTCGGGCGTGGTGCGGACGCTGGCCATACGGTCCGTGCCGAGACGGGTCTCGACGGTGCCGATCAGGCCGGGCCGTCGGTGGAGCGCGGTGAGCGCCGAGTGCAGCAGGTGGGCGACCGTCGTCTTGCCGTTGGTGCCGGTGACGCCGACCAGGCGGAGTGTGGAGCGCTCGGTGCGCATGATCCGCGCAGCCAGCGCACCGAGCACCGCCCGGGGGCGGTCGACGACGAGAAGTGGCGTGCCCAGGCCACCGACCCGGCCCGCACCCGCCGGGTCGGTGAGCACAGCCACCGCTCCGGCCGCCACCGCCGCGGCGGCGAAGTCGGCACCGTGGACCCGGGCCCCGGGAAGAGCGGCGTAGAGGTCGCCGGGCTGCACGGCACGCGAGTCCAGCGTGACGCCGGTGACGTCGATGTCGGCGAACTGGGCGACCTCGGCGGCTCCGGCGAGCCCGGCCAGCTCCACGAGCGAGACCGGGCGAGCGGAGGTCGGGCGGGGGGCTGACACGACGCCAGACCCTACCCTCGGCGGCGGGGTCGACCGTCCCGGAGGAGGGTGGGGTCGGCCAGCGCTTCGGCGGGGTCGACCTTGACCCGCACCTTCGGCGCCGTCGCGCCGGTCGGGGGGATGCCGAGCTCCTGTAGGGCGTAGGTGGTCAGCTGCTTGAAGACCGGCCCGGCGACGTACCCGCCGAAGAACGGGTAGGTCGGCTTCTGCACGATCACCGCGACGACGATCTGCGGGTCGTCGGCCGGGGCGTAGCCGATGAAGCTCGCGGTCCGGCCGTTGTAGCGACCGGCGTCGGAGTCGAAGTAGTCGGCGGTCCCGGTCTTGCCGGCCACTCGGTAGCCGGCGATCTGGGCCTCCTCGGCGGTGCCGTCCGGGCTGACGACGCCCTCGAGCATGGCGCTCACCTGTCCCGCCGTCTGGGTCGACACCACCCTGGTGCGCGCCGACGCCGGCGCCTCGCGCGCCGAGCCGTCGGCGTCGACCACGCGGTCGACCAGCCGGGGCGCCACCCGCACCCCGTCGTTCGCGATGGTCTGGAACACCGATGCCGCCTGGATCGCCGTGACCGAGAGCCCCTGTCCGAAGGCCACCGTGGAGCGCTGCGTGCCACTCCACGACGACGCCGGGGCGAGCAGGCCGGCGGACTCCCCGGGATAGCCGGTGCCGGAACGCTTGCCCAGGCCGAACGCGCGGAAGTAGCTCTCCAAGGTGGCCGGCTTCATCGTCTCGCTCACCAGCATCGTGCCGATGTTGCTGGACTCGGCGAGCGTCCCCGCCACGGTGCGGTAGAGCGTGGGATGGTCGTGGCTGTCCTTGAACGAGGTGTCGTAACGCTTCATCCGGTTCGGGATGACGACCGGCGTGCCCGGCGTGACCGTCTTCTCCTCGAGCGCGGCCGCCACCGTCATGATCTTCGCCGTCGACCCCGGCTCGAATACCTCGGAGAACGCGACGTTGCCGAGACGGACCCCGTCCTTCCCGACGTCGGTGTTCGGGTCGAAGGTCGGGTACGACGCCACGGCCAGCAGGTCGCCCTTCTTCGCGTCCATGACGACCGCGGTCCCCGACTCGGCCTTGGTGTCCTGGATCCGCTGCGCGAGCGCGTTCTGCGCGTACCACTGCAGGCTGGAGTCGATCGTCAGGTGTACGTCACGGCCGTCGACCGCCGGCTGCATCCGGTTCTCGGCGGCCGGGATCCGGGTGCCGTCGCGGCCCACCTCGAAGGTGCGCTGCCCGGGCGTCCCGCGCAGCGCGTCGTCGGCCATCACCTCGACGCCTCCGCCGGGGGTGCCGTCATCCTGCAGGTAGCCGACCAGTGCCGCGGTGGTCGTGCCCTGCGGGTAGACCCGTTCGGCCCGGGTCTCGCGCCGGTCGCGGTCGATGCCGGGGATGCCGAGGTCGGAGATGCGGTTCCAGGTCACCGGCGTGACGTCGCGGCTCAGCACGCGGTACCTGCTGGTGCCGGTCAGCGCGCTGACCAGCTCGGACACCGGCGTGCCGAGGAGCGGCGACAGCTTGGTGGCCGCGGCACGGACGGCGACGGCAGAGGTCTCCGGGGAGCAGGTCGACGCCTTCGTGCCGTAGGTACAGACGGCGGTCTGGTCGGCCACGACCACCTCACGCACCGTGCTCGACGCCAGCACGGTGCCGTCGGCGGCACGGACCTCCCCGCGGAGGGCGGGCACGACCTGCGAGGTGAGCCGTCGGTCCTGCGCCGCCACGGCCACCGCCTCGGCGTCGAGCCCCTGGAGCCGCACCAGCTGGGCCCCGAAGACACTGAGGACGAAGAAGACGGCCATCGTCAGCATGCGCATCCGCGAGCGGGGGTTGCCGCCGGCCGAGCGCCGCGTTCGACGCGCCGGACGGCGCGGCGGGCCGCCACGCCCGCCGTGGGTACGGACGGGCGCGCGGCGGCCCGGGCCGGATCGGGCCGTGGCCTCGGGTGCCCGAGTGCGGCGAGCACCAGCCGGGGGTGCGGCAGCTGTCGGCGACACGGCACGAGGCCGGGGTGTCCGAGCGCCGGACCGATCGGACGTGGTCCGCGGGACCCGACCGGTCGAGCCGGTTCGCGGAGATCGAGCCGAGCCCGTTCGCGTGGATCGTGCCGAGCCGGAGCGCGCGGATGCCGCGCGGTCCGCGGCGACCGGGGCACGTCTCCCCGGGGTCGGCTTGGGCCGCCGGCTCACGGTGCACCGCTCGGAGTTGGCGACGCGCTCGGGGACGGCGCGCCGCTCGACGGCGGCCCACTGCTCGGCGATGGCGATGCGCTCGGGGGCGGCCCACCGCTCGGCGACGGTGATGGCCTGGTCGTCGACGGAGCCGGCGGCCGGGCCGCGGCGGCGGGGGCCGAGGGCTCGGTGACGACCCGGAAGGTCTGGTCGGCCACCGCGGGCTGCGGGACTCCGAGCACCGCGCCGTCGGACAGCCGGAGGAACGCCGCGGAGCCGGCCGGCACCATTCCGAGCTCGCGCGCGCGGCGGGCCAGCGGCCCGGGTCCGGAGACGCCCTGCACCGACTGACGCAACGCATCCTGGGTGTCGGCGAGCTCGTCGGAGCGACGCTGGAGGTCGCGCATGGTGTACGCCCCCTTCGCCATCGTCGTGTTGAGCACCAGCACACCGAGCGTTCCACCGAGCAGCAGCGTCGCGCAGACGAGGAAGAACCAGCCGTTCCCGCGGGAGGCGGGCGGGGCGACCACGCGGAGCCGGCGACCGGAGCCGGTGGTACGGCGAGGCTGCGCGCGATATGCGGTGCGTGCCGACACGGGCTGAGTCATGGGGTCACCTCTCGAGCACGTCGCTCGACGGCCCGCAGGCGCACCGAGGCGGACCGCGGGTTCCGTGCCTGCTCCGTCGTCGACGCCTGCTCGGCACCTCGGGTGAGCAGGCGGAGGTAGGGCGCGTGCTCGGGCAGCTCGACCGGCATCCCGGCCGGCGTCCGGCTCCGGGCGCCTTCGGCGAAGGCTCGCTTGGTGATGCGGTCCTCGAGCGAGTGGTACGACAGCACGACCAGTCGGCCACCCGGAGCGAGTGCGTCGATCGCCGAGGTCACCGTGCGGCTCCACACCTCCAGCTCGGCGTTGACCTCGATGCGCAGCGCCTGGAAGGTGCGTTTGGCGGGGTGGCCACCGGTGCGCTGGGAGGCGGCCGGGACGGCATCCCGGAGCAGGTCGACCAGCCGCGCCGACATCGTGAACGGCGCCCGCTCGCGCTCGCGCACCACGGCCGCGGCGATCCGGCCGGCGAAGCGCTCCTCGCCGTAGGTGCGCAGGACCCGTGCGAGGTCCTCGGCCGGATAGGTGTTGAGCACGTCGGCGGCCGTGAGTCCGGCGGACTGATCCATGCGCATGTCGAGCGGTGCATCGGCGCGGTACGCGAACCCGCGGTCGGGCTCGTCGAGCTGGAGAGACGACACGCCGAGGTCGAAGAGGATGCCGCGCGCGACACCGTCCGCACGCGCGGCCAGGACGTCGGCGAGCTCGTCGTAGCGAGCATGCACGGCGACGAACCGGTCACCGAAATCGGCGAGTCGTTCACCGGCCAGGGTGACAGCCTCGGGGTCGCGGTCGAGCCCGACCACCCGCACCGTCGGGATGCGGCGCAGCAGCGCCTCGGCGTGCCCGCCCATGCCGACCGTGCCGTCGACGCAGACCGCGCCGTCGACGCGAAGCGCCGGCTCGAGGAGGTCCACGACCCGGTCGAGCAGCACCGGCACGTGTCGGCGCTCTGCTGGTCCTCGCGTGGTCATCGTCCTCCTCGGTCGGGAAGTCTCGGATCGGTGGTGGTGCAGCGCGACCCGGCTGCGGGTCCCCATCCGAACCGGGCCCGGCGCGGGGGAAGGCGCGTCGGGAGCCGGGTCGGCTGGAGGCCGGCGGTCGGGTCGTCGGTGGTGGCGGGCGGGACGGTCTACAGGCCCGGCACCACCTCCTCACCGGGTACGGAGTAGGCGGAGTAGGCGGGCATGACCTCGGCGAGGTAGTCCGCCCAGGCCCCGGAGTCCCACACCTCGAGTCGGGTCCCGTTGCCGATGACCGTGCAGTCCTTCTGGAGGCGGGCGTACGCGCGTAACGGCGCTGGGAGGGTGACCCGGCCCTGACGGTCGGGCACATCGGGATGCGCACTGGCCCGGAAGACCCGGACGAAGTCACGAACCTGTTTCGACGAGCCGGGCGCCGACTGCATCACCGCCGAGATGCGATGGAACTCCGCGGTGGGGAAGACGTACAGACAGCCCTCCTGACCGGTCGTGATGACCAGACCATCGGCCAGCGCCGCCCGGAACCGAGCCGGGAGGAACAACCGGCCCTTCTCGTCGAGCCGAGGGGTGTGGGTGCCGAGGAACTCCTCCATGGGCACCGCCTCTCTCGACCCGCTCGCTCTACCGCACTGCTCCGATACGCTCCACATTACTCCACTACTGACCCCTAGCGCCGGTACTTCACGGTCTTTCCGCGACTCCCGACGGCGTCCGCGCAGATCACAGGCGGTGGAGCACGGTGGGGCTCAAGGGCCCAGATATCCGCCTGATGAGACTCCTCGTGTTGTCGGCGGTATGCGCAGAGGTGCGCGCGGGCGGGCGGCGTCCGCACCGACCCTCCGGCTGACGTGCCGCACCGGACACGAGTGGGGACCAGTGGGGCGACCGCTTTCCCCGGTCTTTCACCTTGGTGCGGCACAATCCGAGAACCGCGGGCGACGAGGGCGTCGCGCGCTGCCCCGACGCCGACGAAGGGACCGCTGGTGAGCGAGCTCGAGCACGACCGCCGTACGACGCCATCTCTCGAGGCGACCGCCACGCTGGGTGCATCGCTCGACCAGGTCCTCCAGGTGTCGGCCTCGCTCGCCGCCGCGATGAACTCGGTCGTGGAGGGCAAGCAGGCAGTCGTCCGCACCGCCATTACCGTGCTGCTCGCCGAGGGTCACCTGCTGGTCGAGGACGTCCCCGGAGTCGGGAAGACCCTGCTCGCCAAGACCCTGGCGCGGTCGATCGACTGCTCGGTGCGCCGGGTCCAGTTCACCCCCGACCTGCTGCCGAGCGACATCACCGGCATCTCCGTGTTCAACCAGGACGTGCGCGACTTCGAGTTCCGGCCCGGGGCGGTGTTCGCCAACGTCGTGGTCGGCGACGAGATCAACCGAGCCTCGCCGAAGACCCAGAGCGCCCTGTTGGAGTCGATGGAGGAGGGTCAGGTCACCGTCGACGGCACGACGTACTCGTTGCCACGCCCGTTCATCGTCATGGCGACGCAGAACCCGATCGAGATGGAGGGCACCTATCCGCTTCCCGAAGCGCAGCGCGACCGCTTCATGACCCGCATCTCGATGGGCTACCCGTCGGCATCCGCGGAGCTGTCGATGCTCGACCACCACGGAGGGACCTCGCCCCTGGACGACCTGCGGCCGGTGACCGACGCGGCCACCGTCTCGGCCATGATCGCGGCCGTCCGCCGGGTCCACGCCTCCCCGGCCGTGCGGCAGTACGCCGTCGACCTCGCGCATGCGAGCCGGGTCAGTCCGGCGTTGCGGCTGGGAGCGTCACCACGCGCCACGCTGCACCTGCTTCGAGCGGCCCGCGCGCACGCCGCACTCGCCGGCCGTGACCACGTGCTGCCCGACGACGTCCAGCAGGTCGCCGTCGCCGTCCTCGCTCATCGGCTGATCCCGACAGGAGAGACCCAGATGGCGCGGCGGACGACGGCGGACGTGGTGGCCGACCTGCTCCAGCGGGTCCGCGTGCCGGCCCCGACCCGCTGAGGTGCCCTCATGAGTGACCTCCGGCGATCCCTCACTTCTCGCGGCGCCGCGTTCGCCGGCAGCGGGTTCGTTCTCGTCGCTGCGGGCGTCCTCCTCGGTCAGCCCGACGTCACGCGCGGCGGCGTCCTCCTGCTCGCGCTGGTGGTGCTGGCGCTCGTCCTCGTGCGGCGGCACGGGCTCCGTCTCGAGGTCCGGCGTACCGCCTCTCCCGCTCGCGTGCAGGTCGACGAACGGTCGATCGTCACCGTCGAGATCCGCAACGCCGAATCATCGGTCTCGCCGGTGCTCCTGGCCGAGGAGTCGATCGACTACGCCCTCGGGGACCGGCCGCGTTTCGTCATCCCCGCGTTGTGGCCGGGTGGGTCACAGGCGATGGACTACGGCGTGCGCTCGCACTCTCGCGGTGCCCACCGGCTCGGGCCGCTGTCGGTTCGGGTCCGCGACCCGTTCGGCCTGGCGCAACGTGCCGCCGCCGCCGCCGGCGACACCGAGCTGGTGGTGCTCCCCCAGGTGGTGCCGCTGTCCACCGGCCGCTCGCTCGGCAACGGCATCGGCGCCGACGGCAGCATCCCGCACATGGTGTCGTTGAACGGCGAGGACGACCAGACCGTGCGCGAGTACCGCGACGGCGACGACCTCCGCCGCATCCACTGGCCGGCCAGCGCACGGACCGGAGACCTCATGGTGCGCCAGGAGGACCGCCCGGCGAAGCGGCGCGCGGTCCTCTTGCTCGACACCCGACGCTCCGCTCACGGCGGTAGCGGCCGGCACGGCTCGCTGGAGTGGTCCGTGACCATGGCCGCGTCGGTGCTCACCCACATCGTCGACGCCGGATACACGGCGCACCTGCTCACGCCGGATGCCGGTGCGCACCACGACGACGATCTCGACCACGCACTCGACTCGCTCGCCCGGGTCGACTACAGCGACGACGACGGCGTGGGTGCCGTCCTGCACGCGGCCAGCGGGCTCACCGCAGGCGGCGGCCTGGTCGCCTACGTGGGCGGACCGTTGAGCGACGACGACGCGCTCGCCCTGGCCGCACTCCGGCAACCCGGGTCGACCGCTGTCGCGCTCGTCGTCGAGCCGGCCACATTCGGTGCTCGTCCCGCGGCCGTGCATCCCGCCGAGCCGGCCGGAGCCACCGTCGCGGTACTGCGGAACTCCGGGTGGTCGGCCGTCGCCGTCGACGGGCACACCTCACCTGCCGCCGCCTGGTCCGCAGTGGTCGGCGGTCGACGCACCGACAGTGACCTCGCGGGGACCCGGTGAACCGCGTTCTCCCCGTCCCGGCGGTGATCGGAGCGGGCGCCAGCGTGGCGGTGGCCCTTCCGCTGCTCACCCTTTTCACCCCGGCTACTTGGGTGTGGCCGTCCTTGGTCGCCGTACTCGCGGTGGTGGTCACCGGCATGGCCGCCCGGTGGTCGGTCGAGATCCGATCCGGTGTCGTCGCGACCCAGGTGGTCGTCCTCCTGCTCGTCTCCTGGTGGCTGCACGTGCGCGATGACCTCTTCGCCGGTGTGGTGCCCGTACGAGACACCCTGCTCGCCTCGGAGGAGCTGGTCGAGGAGGCCTACCGCACGGTGATCGGGTACAGCGCGCCGGCCCCCACCGGCCCCGGTGTCTCGTTCGCTCTCACCGTGCTGGTCGGACTGACCGCTCTGGCCGTCGACGCGACCGCGACGACATTCCGCAGCCCCGCGCTCGCCGGGGTGCCGCTCCTGGCGGCGTTCCTGACCGCCGCGACCAGCTCCGCCGGCGGCCTGTCCGCGTGGTTCCTCGTTCCGCCGGGCGCGTGCTGGCTGGCCCTCGTCCACAGTGAGAGCCTGCGGGCGCTGCGGCACTGGGGCGCTGCGGCGTCCCGGGCGTCGGGGCCCTTCGCCGACCCGACCGGCGCCTTCGCGGTCGTCGGCCGCGCGGTCGGCGCGACCGCACTGGCGGCCGCGGTCGTGGTCCCCACGGTGATCCCCCACCTCCCCACCACCTTCCTCGCCGACGGCCTCGGCACGAGCGACAACGGGCGTGGCGGGGGCGGCGGCGAGGTGCGGCTGTCCACGAGCATCGACATCGCCCGCGACCTCGGCGACCGGTCCACCGACCCCGTGCTGGTCTACCGCACCACCGCCGACGACCCACCGCCGCTCCGGGTGGGTGTGCTCGACCTCTACCGCCGCGGCCGGTGGCAAGCGGCATCCGATCTCACGTTCGTTCCCATCGACGGCCGGCTGCCGGGCGTTCAGGCGGGGCGCGGGGTCGACCGCACCGAGGAGCAGATGACCGTCGAGCTCAACCGCGTGGGCCAGCCCCAGGTGGCCCTTCCCGACAGCGCGTCGGGCAACCCGTTTCCCGACGGTGCCTGGCGGGTCACCGGCACCGGCGTGGTGGAGCTGACCCGCCGGGTGGAGGAGTACACCGCCGACTTCACCGTGCTGTCACCCACCGACGCCCAATTCGACGCCACCCTCGAGGCGGATGCACCGGAACGCGACGACCTCGCGGTGGACCCTCGGTCCGAGGACGTGGTCCGCGCGCTCCTCGACGACATCACCGGTGACGGTGACTCTGCGCTGACCATCGCGCGCAAGGTCCAGTCGCACCTGCGCGGGCCGTCGTACTCGTACTCACTCGACCTCGCCGACGAGACGGCCGACGGACGCCGGGCGGAGGAGCCGCTCGCTCGGTTCCTGCAGACCCGGCGTGGCTACTGCGTGCAGTTCACCACCGCGATGGTCATGTTGTCGCGCGCGGCCGGCATCCCCGCTCGGATGGCGGTCGGGTTCCTCCCGGGGTCCACCGACGGTGACCGGCGCGTGGTCCGGGCCGCTGACGCCCACGCCTGGCCCGAGCTGTACTTCCCCGAGCTGGGCTGGGTCCGATTCGAGCCCACCCCAGGAGTCCGCAGCGGTATCGCCCCGACGTATACGGCGCCGGCCGCGAGCGGCAGCGAGGAAGCCTCACCGTCACCGTCAGCGGCGCCGACCACGCCCACCGCCCCGCCCACCCGCCCGGCCGAGGAGGAGGACCCGACCGACACGAACGACACCTCCGGCAGCTCGACGGACACCGGCCTGCTCGCCGCCGCGCGCGACCGGCTCCCGATCGTCGTCATCGCCCTGCTCGCCGGACTCAGCCTGTCCGCGGTGCCCGTGGCGGCATGGCTCACCCGGCGCCGAGCCCGGCGCGACGCGCACGACGACGCCGAGCTGGTCGAGGTCCAGTGGCAGTCGCTGCTCCTGCGCCTCGCCGATGTCGGCCTGGTCCCACCCGATGGCGCGACTCCCCGTCAGGCATCACGGGCGATCAGCCAGACCGCCTACCTCGACGCCGGCGAGAACGAGGCTCTCGGGCGAGTGGTTGCCACGCTCGAACGAGCCCGGTACGCCGCACCCGGTACCGGGGCGCTACCGGACGTCACCGCGGACGCTCGCACCGTGCGGCTCGCCGCGTTCTCGCGACGGCGTCGCAGTGACCGGATCCGTGCGACGTTGCTGCCGGAGGAGGGGCGCCGGCGGTGGCGACATGCATCGGCCTCGGTGCGAGGACAGCTGGCGCGGGTGGTACAGACGATCCGCGATCGCGGGCCCTGGCGCCGCCGACGACAGCGCTAATGGTCGCCGCCACACGAGGCGATGCCCGAGCGCTGCGCTGGGATCTTGTCGCCGCCCCAGAACCTGTCGCCGTCAGTCGAGGTAGTCGCGCAGCGCCTGACTGCGGCTCGGGTGGCGCAGCTTGCTCATCGTCTTGGACTCGATCTGCCGGATCCGCTCACGGGTGACCCCGTAGACCTTGCCGATCTCGTCGAGCGTCTTCGGCTGACCGTCGGTGAGCCCGAAGCGCATCGAGACGACACCAGCCTCACGCTCGGAGAGCGTGTCGAGCACCGAGTGCAGCTGCTCCTGGAGGAGGGTGAAGCTGACCGCGTCCGCGGGGACGACCGCCTCGGAGTCCTCGATGAGGTCGCCGAACTCGCTGTCGCCGTCCTCGCCGAGCGGGGTGTGCAGCGAGATCGGCTCACGACCGTACTTCTGGACCTCGACGACCTTCTCGGGGGTCATGTCGAGCTCCTTGGCCAGCTCCTCCGGGGTCGGTTCGCGGCCGAGGTCCTGAAGCATCTGGCGCTGCACGCGGGCGAGCTTGTTGATGACCTCGACCATGTGCACCGGGATGCGGATGGTGCGAGCCTGGTCGGCCATCGCGCGGGTGATGGCCTGGCGGATCCACCACGTCGCGTAGGTCGAGAACTTGTAGCCCTTGGTGTAGTCGAACTTCTCGACCGCACGGATCAGGCCGAGATTGCCCTCCTGGATGAGGTCGAGGAAGAGCATGCCGCGCCCCGTGTAACGCTTGGCGAGGCTGACGACGAGGCGCAGGTTGGCCTCGAGGAGGTGGTTCTTCGCCTTCTTGCCGTCCTGCGCGATCCACCAGAGCTCGCGCTTGACCTTCATGTCCATCTTCTCGCCGGAGTTCAGCTTCTCCTCGGCGAACAGGCCCGCCTCGATGCGCTTGGCGAGCTCGACCTCCTGCTCGGCATTGAGCAGCGCGACCTTGCCGATCTGCTTGAGGTAGTCCTTGACCGGGTCGGCGGTAGCGCCGGCGGTGACGACCTGCTGGGCCGGAGCGTCGTCCTCGTCGTCGTCGCGGATGACGAAGCCGGCATCCTCGGTGTCGTCGTCGCTCTTCGCCGTGGCCGGCTCGGCGACCACCGCCTCCTCACCCGGAGCGCCGTCGGCGGTCGCGGTGTCGTCGTTTCCGGCGGTCTCGTCGTTTCCAGCGGGCTCGTCGACCTCGAGGACGACATCCTCGACGACGGTGTCCTCGAGACTCTCCGGAGGGGCGTCGGCGGGCTCGGGCGCCACGTCCGACGTGGACCCGTTGCGGATGGTCGCGGAGCTCTTCGAGTCGGCGCCGGACGCGGCTGCGGCAGCCTTGCGCGTGGTCGAGGCTCGCCCGCCGGACTTGGTGGACTTCGACGCCGGCTCCGTGGTGGTCGGGCGCTTCGCGGCCCCCGACGCGTTACCGGTGTCGGCCTTGGTCCGTGCGCTCGCACGCTTCGTGGTCGTGGTCCGTGCCGCCGCGACGGCGCCGACCGCGGCATCCACACTGACGGCGATGCCGTGCTCGCCCAGTGCCCGCAGCACCACTCTCCCGCGGGCGACATGGACGTCGGCCGCGCGCAGCGCGTCGGCGACCTCCTCGCCGGTCACCGAGCCGGTGGTCCTCCCCTTGCGGACCAGCGCCTGGAGCGCGGTGTGGGCGAACTCCGGTGGGAGCGCGCTGGGCTCGGACGTGGTGCGGGACACAGGCGACACCGGTGACCTTTCGTCGCGGGGACCGCCGAACAGCACGGGTCGTGAACGCGAGCCGGGGCGGGGGGTTTGGTCCTGGGCGACACCCGGGCGTCCGGCTCGGGTCGTCGGCGAGGACGGCCAGGTGTTACTACCATTATAAAACGCGTACGGCCCTCCGACGTACCACGCCGGTGGCTCGGGCTCATCCCTTGACTGCGAGCACCGCGCACGGGGCGTCGAGCAGGATGCGCTGGGCGTTCGACCCGAGGATCAGCTTTCCCACCGGTGTCCGGCGGCGCAGGCCGATGACGATGAGGTCGGCGCCGGTCTCGTCGGCGACGGCGATGAGGTCCTCGGCCGGTTCGTTACCCCGGACCAACTGCCGCACCTCGACATCGACGCCGTCCTGCTCGAGGTCGTCGGTGGCACGGCGCAACTCGTCGTCGGCGGCACGTGACACCTGCTCGTCGAGATCACGACCCCCGCGGTTGCTGTTGATGACGACCAGCTTGGCCTTCCGGGCTCGTGCCTCGGCGGCCGCCCGGCTCAGGGCGGCGCGGCCCTCCTTGGTGGGGACGAAGCCGACGATGATGGTCACGTGCCCTCCTGCGGCCCGACGATGGGTTTCAGCGGGAGCGACGTTACCGCAGCGGTGCGAATCGGCCTGGACCGAGTGTCTCGCGGAGCAGCACGCCGACTCGGTCGGTCTCGATGAGGAAGCCGTCGTGGCCGTGCTCGGAATCGATGATGTGCAGGGTCGAACCCGGGTGGGCCTCGGCGAGCTCCACGGAGAGGCGGGTCGGGAACAACCGGTCGGTGGCCACTGCGGCGACGTGCAGCTCCCCGTCGAACACCGAGAGTGCCGACTGCCATCCACCGCGGCCCCTGCCGATGTCATGACTGTTCATCGCCTCGGTCAGGACGACGTAGCTGTTCGCGTCGAACCGCTGCACGAGCTTCCCGGCGTGGTGGTCGAGGTAGCTCTCCACGTCGTAACGTCCCGTCGGGCCGAGCGGGTCCTCCCCCGGCCGCGGACGGCGTCCGAACCGCTCGTCGAGCTCCCGCTCGGTGCGGTAGGTGGCCTGGGCGATCCGCCTCGCGATCCCGAGACCCGCCACCGGCGGCTCTCGGTCGTAGTAGTCGCCGTCTCGGTAGTGAGGGTCGCTGCGGATGGCGAGCACCTGGGGTCGACTCCACGCGATCTGGTCGGCGGTCGCGTACGCGCTGGACGCCAGGACGACGGCGTGAGCCACCCGCTTCGGATAGGTGGCAGCCCACTCCAGAGCCCGCATCCCGCCCATCGACCCACCGAGCACCGCGTGCCACCGGAGCACCCCGAGCGCGTCGGCGAGTACCGCCTCGGCGGCGACCTGATCTCGGATGGTGATGAAGGGGAAGCGGCCCGCCCAGGGTCGCCCGTCCGGCGCCGGCGAGGACGGACCGGTGCTCCCCTGGCATCCGCCGAGCACATTGCTGGCGACGACGTAGAACCGGTCGGTGTCCAGTGGTGCGCCCGGGCCGATGAGCGTCGGCCACCATCCAGGCGACGGATGCCCGACGCCGGCCTCGCCGACCACATGGCTGTCGCCGGTGAGCGCGTGCTCGACGAGCACCGCGTTGTCGCCCGACGGCGAGAGGGTGCCCCAGGTCTCGTAGGCAAGGACGATGTCGGGGACGACTCCACCACGTTCGAGCCGAAGCTCGCCCAGGGCCTCGAACCGGCGTGCGCCCACCGGGTCGCCCGGGCTCCACCACGACCGCGCGCCCTGATCCACGGTGGACGTCATCGGTGCTCCTCACCGGCTCGCGCTTGCCGCGCCCGGACGACGCAGCCCGGTCATCACCCGGGGCACCCCACCGCGAAGAGGGTTGCCGCCCAGCGAGCCGGGGCTGTGCGCTGAGACTCATGACCTGCCTCCGATGGTACCGGGATCGGCGGGCGCCACGCAGGGTGCCCGGGGGGTGGTGTGAGCGGCCCGGCACTCGCACCCGGTGGCACCGGCGTCATCCGGCACGGTCGACGCCCGCAGTGGTCGCGACCGGGTGACCACCACGCTGACGGCGCCTCGGCGGCGCCACCGCACCGTCGAGCAGGCGAAGCAGGAGCAGCGCCGACAGGTAGTCGGGCGTCAGTCGAAGCGCCCGGCCGAGGGCGGCCCGGGCCACCGCGCCGTCGCCATCGAGCCAGGCAAGGTATGCCGTGATCGTGCACACCGCGGCCGCCTCGGCCGGGCAGTGGTCGGGCACCGACCGGCAGATGCCGAGGAGACGAGCGCACAACTCGTCCCGGTGTCGTGAATTGTCGAGCCACGACGGCAACCGGCGGCGGAGCAGGGCCTGCACCTCAGGGGCGACCTCGGACATCGGCAACGATCCCGGCGCCAGCCGGGCGACCAGTCCGTCGCGCCAGGGCACGTCGGCCAACCCGAGCGCCGCGTCCGCGATGTCGCTCGGTCGCAGATGGGCCGGAGAGCCGGAGAACCGGGACGGCAGGCCCAGCAATCGCGCCCACGCTCGGGCGCTCCGGCTGCGTCGCCCACCGTCGGGGAGCAGCGCGCGCTGACGCACCAGGCAGCCGACCTCACCGGCCACCGCGGGATCGGCCTCGACGACCCGATCGAGTGCCGCCCTCGACGGCAGGGGTGAGCGACCCGCCATCACCATCTCGACCACTGCGGGCACGTCTTCGGGAGGCGGAACGGGCCGCCCTGCTCCTGGGCCACAACAGGCCTCGGGACAGCGCAGCGAGGTGAAGCGACCGGCGCGCACGACAAGCGCATCGACCACATCGACCGTCGCCCCCTCCAGGCGCGCCACCAGCTCGAGGAGCAGTGGCGTCGCGGTACGGCCGCCGTCGGCCTCGTAGCCGACGAGGGCGACCTGTGTCGGCTCACCGTCGAGGACCACGTCGACGACGGATGCCGCGGCGTGACCGATATCCGACTGGTCGGGGATGCCGACTCGCACGACCATTCCCACCACCCCGCCGACGAGCGTGACCACGACGACGCTGTCGAGGGGGTGGTAGCCGAGCTGGTACGGGAGGAACGCGGCGACGTCGCCGGGACCGCGCAAGGTGATCGTTGTCGTCATCCCCCGAGGATGGGCGGTAGCCGTCTCCTCGACCGCACCCGGCGGGCGGGGTGGCCGGATCTGTGGACCTCCGGTCTGCGGACGCGGCCCTGTGGACGACGAGCGCCAGGTCGGCGTGCGGCGCGTCGACGCGGGTCGCGTCAGTCGACCACGCGGCCCTGGACGGTGTCGTCGACCGGCCGGGAACGCTCCCACGACAGGTACGACTCGGTCTCGTCGACGAACAGCGTGGCCAGCCACCCCACGACCAGGGCGTCGTCGGCCAGGCCGAGCGGACCGAGCAGCACCTCGGGCACGAGATCGACCGGCGACACCAGGTAGCCGAGCGCCACCAGCGCCATGACCAGCCGGCCGGCAGAGGTGCCGGTGTACTCCCGGCGCATCGTGGCCCGGACCAGGCGCGGCAGGGCGCCGACGCGTTCGCCGATCGAAGGACCACCAGGCCGGGTGGCGAGACGGACGGCACGGAACACGGCACTCGCCGAGGCGAGTCGATTCGAGCGGGACACGACATGAACCTCCTGACGCGTGGCGAGCGACCGGTGCCGCTCCTTCGACGACGATCACCGCGCGTGCGGTGTTCCCGGCCCGTCAGGCCGGGCCGAGCCGCCCCACCGAGGAGACGGGGAACTCGCGGCGGGCGTGATCGGCGATACGGCGCACCATCCAGGCGTCCAGACCACCCCCGACTGCTCCCCCGACGACCGGGACGAACCGGCCCAGCTTGGTCAGGCCGGTTCGGCTCGCGGTCGCGATCACCCGGAACGCGATGCCCTTGTTGACGACCATCAGCGCCGGTCCGGGGAGCCGCTGGGCGGCGAGGTTCGTCATCCGCCCGGCCGGGACCACCGCGCCGGCCTTGCGCAGGAGGTCGTCGGCGTCGGCGCCGATGAGCGTGAGCAGCACGGCGGTGCGAATGTGCGGATCGGCGATGTCGTGTCCACGGAGCCGGGCGACCGCGGCCGTCATCCGGGTGGCGAGGAGGTAGAAGCCGAGGACGTTGGCCGGCAGGGCCACCGGCAGGGTGAAGAAGCCACCGACCCCGGTCGCGAAGCCGCTGGCCCCGGCCATCGCCGTGTGCCGCCGGATGACCGCCGCGACCGCCTGCTCGGCGTCTCCGCCGGCAGCTGCCAGCGCGTTGTCGGCGATCGTCGCGGCCGAGGCGAACGTGCCCTTGCCGTCGATGCCCAGGTCGAGGAGCTGGTCGGCGAGCCTGGCTGCTACGTCGTCGACGAAGCCGGCCTCACTCGTCGGCTCTCGCGCCTTCTCGAGCGCTCCCCGCATCTCGCCACCGCCTGCCACCTGGTCCTCCTCACGTCGCCGGCCCGGTCGCGGCACCGGGTCCGGCGACATCCTCGCACGTCGTCGCGTCGGTCCTGGCGCCTAGCATCGGCACGGTGTTCCCCGACGAGGTCGCCGCGCTGGCACTCGGCCCGCCGGTCGGCGGGAAGGTGTCCGCCGCGCTCGTGCACGGCACCACGACGACCGTCGGGGACGTCGGCACCGTCCGTGATGCGGCGGCCAGGCTGGAGGCGGCCCGTTCGCCGCGGTGGGTCTGGTGGTCGGCGGACACCACCGCACGTCCGTTGGTCGACGCCCGGGTCCCCATCGCCCGGGCCTGGGACGTGGCCGAGGCGCACCGCCTGCTGCACGGTGGGTGGGACGCCTCCCCCGCGCGATGCTGGGCCGCTGCCCACGACCTCTCCACCGACTCCGTGCCCGCTCCCCCGGCCGACGACCTGTTCGACCTCGTCGGCGACTCCGCCGCGCCTCAGGAAGGTCTCGTCGACGACGACGGTCACCTCCGTGCCGACCACCTCCGCTGGCTCGAGAAGCCTGAGCGTCTGGAGACGTGGGCGCGGGCCGCGCTCGAGGTGGCCGAGCTGCAGTGCACCGCGGCCGGCGCCGTCTCGCATCTCCTGGCGACCGTGCTCGCGGAGTCGGCCACCGCGGTGCTCTGCCTCGAGCTCGAGCGCGACGGACTCCCCCTCGACCGGTCACGCGTGGAGACGCTGATCGCCGAGGCGGCCGGGCCTCGCGCCACCACGCCGCGGGACGAGGAGCACACCCGCCGCGAGCGCGACCGGCGAGTCCTGCAGCACGTTCCCGGCCGCGACTCGACCGACCTGCGCAACCCCGCGCAGGTCCGCCAGCTGCTGGCCGCGGCCGGCATCGAGGTGCCGACGACCCGGAAATGGGTGCTGGAGCCGTACCGCTCCGTGCACCCGGTCGTCGACGCGTTGCTCACCTGGCGGCGCGACGAACGGATCGCCACGACCTACGGCTACCGCTGGCTCGATGCGCACGTGGGTACCGACGACCGACTCCGCGGCCGGTGGACCGCGAGCGACGGCGCGGCAGGCCGGATGACGGCCGAGAACGGACTGCACAACCTGCCGGCGACACTGCGCTCCGCCGTCGCCGCCCACCGCGGGTATGTGCTCCTGCGGGCCGACCTCGGGCAGGTCGAGCCGCGGGTGCTCGCAGTGGTGTCCGGTGACCCAGCGCTCGCGGCGGCGACGGCCGACGACGACCTCTACGCGCCGGTGGCGAGGCGGCTCGGAGTGGAGCGGGCGGTGGCCAAGGTCGCGGTGCTCGCCGCGATGTACGGACAGCGCAGCGGGGCCGCAGGCGAGGCGCTGCGTGGGCTGGAACAGGCCTACCCCCGGGCGATGGCGCTGCTCGACGACGCCTACGAGTCGGGACGGCGCGGCGAGCCGCTACGCACCTGGGGCGGGCGGCTGGTGCCGACGGGCCGGTTCCTCGCAGCCCGACCACCGGGAACCGACCCGGACCTCGACGCCGCACGGGGACGCTTCGCCCGCAACGCCGTCATCCAAGGCTCGGCAGCCGAGCTGTTCAAGGCGTGGGCGGCCACCGTGCGTGCGACCACCCGTGACCTCGACGCCACCATCGTCCTGTGCCTCCACGACGAGTTGCTGGTCCACGTCCCCGAGGAGGTCGCCGGTCAGACGGTCGAGCGGGTCACGACAGCGCTGACGGATGCCGCGCGACGCTGGTCGGTCGGGGCGCCGGTGCACTTCGTCGCCGACCTGGCAGTGGTGCACCGCTGGTCGGACGCCACGACCTGATGCCGGTACCGCGGCGCTGGTGCGGTCCCTGCTCGTCCCGGCCGCGAACGGCCCTGGAGTACGAGGATCGTCGAGGCCGGCAGGGTGCAGCGAGGACTCAGGGCTGATCGTCGCGGGCCGAGCGGAGGAACGCCTCGAGCTCGGCACCGAGCTCCTCGGCCGACGGCAGCTCGCTGGTCTCGGTGGCGAGCAGGCTGGGCCGTTGCTGACCCTCGACGAACGAGTCGTACTGCTGCTCCAGCGCACGGATGACGGATGCCGCCTCGTCGCTCTGTGCCACCTCCGCGGCGATGGCCTGCTGGCCGGAGCGAGCGCGCAGCACGAGGTCGTCGTTGGGCAGGTTCAGCCCGGTGGCGTCGGTGACGGCGTTCAACGCAGCGAGGGCCCCGTCGGCCCACTCCGAGCTCGCGAGGTAGTGGGGCACGTGCACTGCGAAGCCCAGCGCCTGGTGCCCGCTCTCACCCAGCCGGAGCTCGAGCAGGGCGCCGAACGATGCCGGCACCTGCACCCTCCCGAAGGGTGAGCGGGTGTCCGACACCAGGCCGGGGTCGGTGGCGTGCGCCGTCATCCCGACCGGCCGGGTGTGCGGCACGGCCATGGGGATGCCGTGCGTCGTGACGACCACGGTGACGCCGAGGCGGACGACGAGCTCGCGCACCGCCTCCACCAGACGCTCCCACTGGTAGTCGGGCTCGGGACCGGTCAGCAGGTACCACGTGCGACCGTCGCGGTCGGTGAGCCGCTGCAGCAGCATCGCCGGGTCGTCGTACTCGACCCACCGGTTCTCGTCGAAGACCATCGCCGGGCGGCGACCGCGGTAGTCGAGCAGCTGGTCGACGTCGAAGGACGCCACGACCTCGGGCTCACCGGTCTCGAGCAGATGGGCCGACAGCAGGGACTGCACCTGACCGGCGTCGACGAAGCCGCCGAGCGCGACCACCAGGACCCCTGGGCGCGGTGCGCCGAGGCCGGCGTCGGTCTCGACGCGGTACAGGTCGGAGGGGTTGAGCACGACGACTGACCTTTCACGGATGACGGGGACGGCAGGTGAACGTCCGGAGCGCGGCCATGGATTCCCGGTCAGCCGGCCCGGCCCCGCACCGGCGAGGTCCTGACCGCCGCGATGGCGGCCCGGACCCGCTTCTCCGACACCGGCCGCGCGGCTCCCACGGATTGCGCGAACAGGCTGACCCGCAGCTCCTCGACCAGCCACCCGATGTCCGCGATCTCCGCTGCCTCGCGGCGCGCGGTCGGGAGCGCGTCGAGAAGATCGGCGTACGCGGTCTCGACCCGGTCGATGCTCTCCTGTAGCACCGGTTCGCGACGGTTGGCGGCGGCCCGTTCGAGACGGTGCCGAGCGGCTCGGAGATAGCGCAGCACGTCCGGCAGTCGTGCCCGCCCGGTGGCCGCGACGAAGCCGGGGCGCACCAGACCGGCCAGCTGCGCAACAACGTCGGCTCGGGGGGTAGCAGTCACCGCGGCGGACGGACCGCGCTCGAGTGATTCCAGCGTGCGACGCACGGCGGCAGCCTCCGCGAGTACCGGCTCGACGGCCTGGACGACGGCGACCACCCGCGTGGTGACGTGCGTACGGACCGCGGTCAGCGCGGCGTTCCACGCGTCCTCGGAACGTACCGGGCCGACGCCGAGCTCGGCGACGACGTCGTCGACGGCTGCGTCGAGACAGTCCTGAAGCAGCGCCGGGACCGAGCCGTGCGGGTTGTCGGTGAGCGCGAGCTTCTGTGCGGTGGACAACCGCCCGAGCACGCGGGTCCACGGCGCGGTGATGTTCAGGAGGAGCAGCCGGCGGACCCCGGCGCGGTGGGCGGCATCCGCGGAGCCGGGGTCGGGCAGCACGCGCAGCGCGACCGACACGCCCTCGTCGACGAGCGCCGGGTACCCGTGCACCACCAGCCCACCGGCCCGGCCCTCGAACGTCTCGGGGACGGTGCCGAAGGACCACGTCGTGATGCCCGCTCGCTCGATCGAGCTGCCGGCCTGGGAGACGCCCTCGTCGACCGCGCTGCTCGCCGCCTCGCGCACGACGTCGAGGTCCTTGCCGGAGGCGACGACCTCCCGCCGAGCGCGCTCCACGCTGAACGTCATCCGCAGGTGCGGTGGAACCTTGCCGAGGTCGAAGTCGGCCGCCGCGACCCGGACCGCACCGCGACGGGTCAGCGCGCGGGCCAGCTCCTCGACGAGCGGGCCTCGCGCCGGGTCGGCGTCGGCCAGCGCGGCGAGTGCCGTGTCGGGTGCCGGCACGAAGTGACGGCGGGTCTCCTTCGGCAGCGACCGGATGAGGGCCACCGCCAGGTCGTCGCGCAGTCCGGGAACCTGCCAGTCGAACCCGTCGGGTCGCAGCCGGTTCAGCACGGCCACCGGCACATGGACGGTGACGCCGTCGTCATCGGTGCCGGGCGCGAAGGTGTAGCTGATCTCGAGCTCGAGGTCGCCCTGCCGCCACACCCTCGGGTAGTCGACTGCCGACACCTCGCCGCCCGCGGGCGAGGTGAGGTCGGCCGGGGCGAGCGTGAGCAGGTCGGGGCGGCGGCGCCGCTCGCCGCGCCACCAGCGGTCGAAGTGCCGCTCGCTCACGACGTCGGGCGGCACCCGACGGTCGTAGAACGCGAACAGCACCTCGTCGTCGACGACGAGGTCGCGCCGCCGAGCGCGCTCCTCGAGCTCGGCGACCTCGCGCAGCATCGCCTGGTTTCGCCTCCAGAACTCGTGTCGCGGCTCCCAGTCGCCCTCGACGAGCGCGGACCGGATGAAGATCTCGCGTGCGGCCTCCGGGTCGGTGCCCGCGTACTGCACGGTGCGGTCGGTGACGAGCGGCACACCGTAGAGCGTGACCCGCTCGGTGGCGACCGCCGCGCCGGCTCTCCGGCTCCACCGCGGCTCGCTCAGCGCGCGGGTCACGACGTGCGCGCCGGCCTGCTCGGCCCACTCCGGCTCGATCGTCGCCGCGGTTCGCGCCCAGAGCCGGCTGGTCTCGACGAGCTCGGCTGCCATCACGTACTCGGGTCGCGTGCGGAACAGCGTCGAGCCCGGCGAAATCGCGAACCGGGCTCCCCGGGCGCCGGCGTACTCGCGTCTCAGCTCGTCGCGCACGCCGACGTGCGAGAGCAGGCCCGCGAGGAGGGCGCGGTGCACCGTGTCCCAGTCGGGTTCGGCGTCCCGGGACGTGGTCGCGAGGTCGGGGTCGACCCGCACGCTCCGGCACGCCTGGCGCAGCTGCTGGTGGAGGTCCTGCCATTCGCGGATACGCAGGTAGTGGAGGTACTCGCTCTTGCACATCCGCCGGAAGGCGCTGTGCGACAACGCTTTCTGCTGCTGCCTCACATACCGCCACAGGTGGAGCAGCCCCGCGAAGTCGGAACGGTCCTGCTTGAACCGGGCGTGCGCCTGGTCGGCCTGGGCCTCCTTGTCGACCGGCCGCTCGCGCGGGTCCTGGATCGACAGCGCGGCGACGAGGACGAGCACCTCGCGGGTGCAGCCGAGCCGGCCGGCCTCGACCACCATCCGAGCGAGCCGCGGGTCGAGCGGCAACCGGGCCAGGGTCCGGCCCACCGGAGTGAGCCGGCGACCCCGGCCGCGGTGGCGACCCGTCATCCGCTCGCCGGTGGCGAACGCACCGAGCTCCTCGAGGAGCCGGACGCCGTCGGCGACCTGCCGCGCGTCCGGGGCGTCGACGAACGGGAACCGGGCGACGTCACCCAGTCCGAGCGAGGTCATCTGGAGGATGACGGACGCAAGCGACGTGCGCTGGATCTCCGGTTCGGTGAACTCCGGCCGAGAGTCGTGGTCGGCCTGGGCGTAGAGGCGGATGCACACCCCGGGGGCCACCCGACCGCACCGGCCCGCGCGCTGGGCGGCGCTCGCCCGGCTCACCGGCTCGATGGGCAGACGCTGTACCTTGGTGCGCTGGCTGTACCGGGAGATGCGGGCCGTACCGGTGTCGACGACGTAGCCGATGCCGGGCACGGTGAGCGAGGTCTCGGCGACGTTGGTCGCCAGCACGATCCGCCGCCTGCTCCCCCGGTGGAAGACCCGGTGCTGCTCGGCCGCGGACAGCCGCGCGAACAGCGGCAGTACCTCCGTCCCCGGGAGGTCGAGGCGGACCAGGGCATCGGCGGCGTCGCGGATCTCGCGCTCACCGGAGAAGAACACGAGGATGTCGGTAGCGTCCGGGCTGGGCGGGGTCTCGGTCCAGAGCTCCTCCACGGCCTCGACCACACCCGTCACCTGGTCGCGTTCGGCGACGACGTGCCGGCCGTCGTCGTCGAGCTGGACCAGCGGCCGATAGCGGATCTCGACCGGGAAGGTGCGGCCCGACACCTCGATCACCGGTACGTCGCGGACGGCCTCGCCACGCTCGTCGGTGGCGAAGTGCCGGGCGAACCGCTCCGGGTCGATGGTGGCGGAGGTGACGACGACCTTGAGGTCCGGGCGGCGCGGCAGCAGCTGCTTGAGGTAGCCGAGGATGAAGTCGATGTTCAGCGATCGCTCGTGGGCCTCGTCGATGACGATCGCGTCGTAGCGGCGCAGGTCGCGGTCGCGCTGCAGCTCGTTCAGCAGGATGCCGTCGGTCATCACCTTGACCCGGGTGGTGTCGCTGCTGCGGTCGGTGAAGCGCACCTGGTATCCGACCAGCTCGCCGAGGTCGACCTCGAGCTCCTCGGCGATGCGTTCGGCGACCGACCGGGCGGCGATGCGTCGCGGCTGGGTATGGCCGATCTGGCCGCGGGTGCCGACACCGAGCTCGAGGAGCATCTTGGGAAGCTGGGTGGTCTTTCCCGATCCGGTCTCGCCGGCCACGACGACGACCTGGTGGTTGCGGACGGCCGCCAAGATCTCGGCGCGCGCGGCGACGACCGGGAGGTGCGCGGGGTACCTCAGCGACACCGGATCGACCGGATCTCCTGGCTGCGCACCCACGCTCCCGAGGATAGGTCGGCGCTATCCGGGCGCCCTGACCACCCGGGACGGCGCATCGCACCACGGCCCGACCCCGTGAGTGATCGGCTCGACCGCGGCAGCGGACGCCGCGCCCGTCATCCGGCCGGTGGGGTCGGTGCCGGTCGAGGCGCGGGCTGCGGCACCGGGCGTTGGGGGCGAGGGTCGGCATCCGCGCCGGGAGCGACCTGGGACACCACTCGTTCCGCGACCGGCACGGCGCGGGCGGTGAGGTCGAGCGTGACGCCGCTCGCATACAGGCGCCGAGCCTGCGGACCGTTGGCGGTGGCGAGCCGCCAATCGTTCAGGAAGCGCTCGTCGACCTCGGCACGCACCCTGGCCCGGGCTCGGGCCGGCAGGGTGCGAGCGACCGCGACCTGCCGGGCGAGCCACGGCCCGGACGGCTTGAGCGGCGGCGGCCCCGCCGAGAAGGCTCGCGCGGTGACCTCGGGCGGTCGGAGCGTGAACCTGGCGCGCAGGTCGTCGACCCGGCCGCGGGCCGCCGCGACGGCGCCGAAGGCCACCCGCTCCTGGGTCGACAGGCGCCGGGTGACCGTGACGCCGTCCTTCGTCAGCTCGGCGCCGTGGGTCGCTCCCTTCTTGAAGACCTCGCCGACCAGGCCCGTGCCGGCGATGCCGGCGGTCGTGCCGAGCTCGAGCCAGCTGCCCTCGCCGTACCCGACGAGGAGGAGGCCGTCGGAGGTGACCACCATGAGGTCGCCGGCCGTGGCCAGCGCGGTGAGCACCGGTGTGCGGCGTGCCCACCCCGGGACGGCGGCGAGGTTCTCGCCCACCGAGCCCACGCCGACGATGCCGCGGTAGAGCACCGAGTCGGAGATCTCGTCGTCGGCCAGCCGGCGCAGCACCGCTGCGCACCGTCGGTGGGCCAGCGCCAGCCAGTCCAGCTCCGACGCATGACGCGCCTCGGCGCCGGACCACGCCCGCATGCAGTCCTGCTGCTCGAGACGTAGGCCGGCCACCGGCGGCGTGGACTCGGTCCCGCCCTGCGACAGGGCGACGACGATCCGCTCCTCCAGCGCGGCGTACCGCTCCCGCGCCTCACGATGCTGGATGACGAGCGGACTCACCACGCGCTGCACGTTCTCGAGGACCCGGGCGAGCTCCCGCAGTGCCGCCACGGCCTCCACCTGCCGCGTAGCGACCCGGTCGAGCAGCCGCGGATACTGCTGCAGCTGTGCGCCGAAGGCCGTGCCGGCCGGCGAGTCCCAGACGGCGCCGTCGCGCAGGCGCGCCAGTACGGCGGCGGTGGCGCCGAGGCGCTGCCCGCCCCACTCCAGCGTGCGAGCCAGCAGCCGGATGCCGTCGGGGTCGCCCTCGACCGGCGCCAGCTGCCGCACGGTCACCACGAGCCGCCTCCGCCCAGACCACGTGAGACACCGGCCTCGGTGTCGAGGTACAGGCCGCCGGCCGCGGCAGCGGCCTCGCCGAGACCGGCGAGACCTTCGCCCAGCTGGAGCCGGACCCGCCGCCACCCGCCGAGCAGCTCCTCGAGCGCGCCGCGCGCCTCTCCGGTGCCCAGTGCCCAGCCGTCCTGGGACGGGTCGCCCATGAGCACGAGAGACTCCGCGATCTCGACCAGAGACGCCCCGAGCTCGGCGACTCCCTCGGCGTCGACACGAATGGCGGTCATGACCACCACGCTAGGCGGGTCGAGCCGGGAGGCCGCGGAGTTGTCCACAGACTCTCCCTACTCCGCCGACGCCACGCGATCGTGGGTGACAATCGCCGTCCAGCCGACGACTGTCACCCACGTTCACGACCAGAGGGACGTGCCGGGACGAATGGTGTGGTGCTCAGCGGCGCGAGAGCTCGACCACCGGGATGACCCGGCTGGTCTTCTCCTGATACTGGCGGAACCCGTCCGACATCGCCTCGAAGCGCGCCCAGGCGGCATCCCGCTCGGCACCCTCGAGCACTCGCGCCCGGACGTCGACGACCCCGTCGTCCGGCGTCTCCATCCTGGTCTGCGGGTTCGCCCTGAGGTTGTGGTACCAGGCCGGGTTCTCCGGGGCACCGGCCGCCGACGCCGCCACCAGCCAGGTGTCGGCGTCGGCGCGGATCGCGGCCAGCGGGGCGACCCGCTCGGTGCCGCTCCGGGCCCCGACGTGGTGGACGAGGACGAGGACGCGGCCGAAGCCCATCGTCGTCACCGTCCCGCCGTTGCTGCGGAACTCGTCGATGATCTGCTGGTTCCAGTCGGACACGTACGGCTCCTCGGGTCGTGGACGTCTTGCGGTGAACGTCGTCAGCAGGGCTCAACGCCGTCCCGCCCCAGGTGTTCCGTCAGCCGCCCGACACCCGCCGGAGCGCAACTCAGCCGCCGGTGGCACCTGCTCCGGCGAGGTCGGCCGGCTGCTGTGCGCCGAGGTCGCCCTCGCCGCTCTCGCCGCCCCCGTGGGCCGCGGCGAAGCCGGCGTCGAGGTCGGCGAGGATGTCGGCGATCGACTCGATGCCCACGGCGAGCCGCACGAGACCGGGCGTGACCCCGGCGGCCAGGCGGTCGTCATCCCCGCCCTGGCTGTGCGTCGTGGACGCCGGGTGGATGGCGAGCGAGCGCACGTCGCCGATGTTGGCCACGTGACTGTGCAGCGAGAGCCCCTCGACGAAGCGGCGACCGGCCTCGACACCGCCGGCGATCTCGAAGGCGAGCACCGCGCCCGCGCCCTTCGGCGCGTACTTGTCGGCGAGCGCCTTGCCCGGCTGGCCGTCGAGAGAGGCCCAGCGCACCGACTCCACCTGCGGGTGCGCCTGCAGGTACTCGGCCACCGCGCGGGCGTTCTCGACGTGCCGCTCCACCCGCAGCGACAGCGTCTCGACACCCTGGGCGACGAGGAAGGCGTTGAACGGGCTGATCGCGGCGCCGAGGTCGCGGAGCAGCTGCACCCGTGCCTTGAGGATGTAGGCGAGGTTGGCGCCGAGGATGCCGCCGACGCCGAGGTCGCGCGCGAACACCAGCCCGTGATAGCTCTCCTCGGGCGTGTTGTAGTTCGGGAACCGCTCGGGGTCCTTGCCGTAGTCGAACGTGCCGGCGTCGACGATCACGCCCGCGATGGAGGTGCCGTGCCCACCGAGGTACTTCGTGGCCGAGTGGATGACGACGTCGGCGCCCCACTCGATCGGCCGGATGAGGTAGGGGGTCGCGATCGTGTTGTCGACGACCAGCGGCACGCCGACCTCGTGGGCGACGCCGGCGACACCCTCGATGTCGAGCACCTCCGCCTTCGGGTTGGCGATCGTCTCGCCGAAGAACACCTTGGTGTTCGGCCGCACGGCGGCACGCCACGCATCGAGGTCGGTGTGGTCGTCGACGAAGGTGACCTCGACGCCGAGCTTGCGGAACGTGAACTTGAGCAGGTTCACGGTGCCGCCGTAGAGCGCGGCGCTGGACACGATGTGGTCACCGGCCTCGGCGATGTTGAGCAGGCCGAGCGTCGTGGCGGCCTGACCGCTGGACACGAGCAGCGCGCCGACGCCGCCCTCGAGCGCGGCGATGCGCTGCTCGACGGCGTCCTGGGTCGGGTTCATGATGCGGGTATAGATGTTGCCGAACTCCTTGAGCGCGAACAGGTTCGCCGCGTGCGCAGTGTCGTTGAACACGTAGGAGGTGGTCTGGTAGATCGGCAGGGCACGCGCTCCGGTGGCGCTGTCGGGCACCTGGCCCGCGTGCACCTGACGGGTCTCGAAGCCCCACTGTGTCGGGTCGGTCATCGGTTCGCTCCTCGCGAGTCCTCAGCGGCAGCGGCCCGGAGGCCCTGCCCGTCGTGATCAGGCGGGTGGTCCGGGTGGCCGCCCGCGCTTGCCCGCGGCGGATGCCGCGCGCCAGGTCCTCACCCGGGGCACCCCACCGCGGTTGGAGGGTTGCCGGCCAGCGAGCCGGGGCTTGACGCTGGCACTCATGACCTCGTCCAAGCATACGACCCGTGCGAGAGGACGCCCGTCACCATGGCCTGCCGTCTCAGGTCGCGGATGCCGCCCGGCGGCACCTCGCCGGGCCTGGCGATGGGTGGTGCCACCCACGGTGCCGACCCCGTCGGTAGCGACCCCATCGCGTGGACGGTCCACGCCCCCGTTGGGGCATGCCATGGGAGTGCGCACCACCTGGCCCGGTGGTGCACACCCCCGAGTTCGGCCCGGGTACGCGACATGTTGCCGACCGGGGTTGTCCCTCACTTGGCAGCCCCGTAGAACAGTCCGCGATGCCACCGACGACCACCGCCCCACCGACCACCGACCCGGCCAGGAACAGCTCGCCGACGGGGCTCCGGACGTCGCCGACACCTCGGCGCCGCGACTCCTCGTCGAGGACACCCGCGCCACGGCATCGCTGTCCCGCACTGACCGGGAGCCCGCCGGCGACCGGCAGCACGACTCCTGCTCTGATCCAGGGCGGCGTCACCCCGATGCCGCCACGACGAAAGGACGCGTCGATGACGCCCCGCTTGCGCTCTCCCCTCCGCGCGAGACACCTCCTCACCGTGTCGGCTCTGGCCTGCGGTCTCGCCATGGTCGCGAGCGGCTCCGCCGGAGCCGCGATCCCCGCCGACGACGCGGCACCCGCGCCCGCAGCGGCTGCCGACGGGCCGGCCGACCTCATCCTGTTCCCCGGGCCGGCGGACGCCAAGAACCCGCTCGGGCCGAGCAACCGCACCGCCTCGCTGATCGAGAACAAGGAGATCGTGCAGGGCCTGCTCCCGTCCTTCGCCGGGATCACCCTGGACGTGCCCAGCGGCTGGAGCGTGATGAAACCCGGCTACACCGCCGACTCGGCCGCCGAGATCAAGACCTTCGTGCAGCCGTTGCTGGACTCCGGCGCCATCGAGGGCTTCACCCACAACCTGGTCCGGGCCCAGGTACGCCCCGAGGCCAAGTGGAACGACGACGCCGCCTGGGCCCGCATCACCGGCAACTTCGGCGAGCTCGCCAAGGTCAGCAAGGCCTTCGGCGCCAAGGGCATCCTGTTCGACATCGAGAACTACGTCGACGTCACCGGCGACGGCAAGGTGTGGGACGAGGGCCTGTTCAACTGGGACCAGGGCGTCGACGGCGACCTGGTCAAGGCCGAGCAGCTGGCCCGCCAGCGCGGCAAGGAGCTGATGTCGGCCGTGCTCGCCGCCCAGCCCGACGCCGAGGTCGTCTTCACCCGCGGCACCACCGACTGCGTCAACACCCCGGTCGAGGTCGACCCCTGGACCAAACCCGACGCCTTCGAGCTGCAGTGCCCGTTCATCGCCGGCGCCATCGACGCAGCGACCGCGCCCGGCCAGGTCCAGGACGGCGGCCAGCTGTACAACCTGCGCGACGCCGACGACTTCCGCGGGGCCTACACCTGGCGCGACTCCGGCCTGCTGGCCGAACCGCAGATGGATTTCCTCTCCGACGCCGACAAGACCCGCTGGACCGAGTACGTCAACCAGTCCTACGGCGTGATGACGAAGTGGCGCCAGAACAAGGACTACGAGATGGACCCCGCCGCCTACGAAGAGGCCCTGTTCCAGGCCCTGACCAACGCTGACGACCTCGCCTGGGCCTACACCACCGAGGACGACATCCTCCGCCCCGGGTTCCCCGCCGAGTGGCGCACCGCCATCGACACCGCCGTCGCCCGAGCGCAGAAGACCACCGGCGCGTCGACATCCGGCCAGAGCGCCACCCCGAAGAGCCCGAGCCAGACCGAACTCGCCGGACGACCCACCGGCACCCTCGCTCTCTAGCACCGCACCACCAGCACGTCTCTCGTCGTGCGGATGCCCGGGACCGTCGCGGTCCCGGGCATCCGTGCGTACGGCCAGGATCTCCCGGTGCTCACCAGAGGAGCACGACGTGCAGCATCCGCGGGCCGTGGACGCCTTCGATCCGTGTGAGCTCGATGTCGCTCGTCGCCGACGGCCCGCTCACCCAGGTCTGCGGCCGTGCCGGGTCGAGCGCCGCGACGGCGTCGACGACCGATGCCACGACCTGGTCGGTGCGGATGACGCAGACGTGCAGGTCGGGCACGAGGGTGAGGGCACGCCGGCCCTGGCCCGGGCCGTGGTCGAGCACGATGGTGCCGGTCTCCGCGATGCCGACCGCGGCGCGGGTGACCACGGCGTCGACCCGGTCGAGCTGCAGTGCGGTCAGGCCGTCGTCGACGACGGCTCGTGGCACCTCGATTCCTAGATCCGGTGGGACCACGGCGCTCCGCGCGTCGCCCAGGCTCCGGGCGACGGTCGCCGTCAGGTCGCTCTCGGTACACCTGTCGATGCTCGCCCGATAGTCGGCCACCCGTTCGGCGAACAGGTCGACGACATCCGTACCGGCGGGATCGGCACCGCGCTCGCGATAGCCGCGGTCGATCGGCACAGCCGGGTGTCGGCTTGGCCCGAGCGCGGCTCGGACCGCACCCAGCACGGTGTCACGCGGCGAGGTCATCACGAGCTCGCGTCGCGGCGCTCGACGGCATCCCCGATCACCCCACTCGGCCCGTTCGGCCCGGTCGCCCGGTTCGGCCCGGTCGCCTCGTTCGGCTCGGACCGGCCGCGGCGTCGCCACCACGCGGTGAACGACTCTCGCGGCGGCACCGGGAGGTCGCGTGCTGTCGTCCACCGCGAGCCGGGGAAGGGCAGCCAGGACACCGTCGGACGGGCCTGCCCGGCCGCCGGCCGCCGGCGCGCTCGCCCGGCCAGCCCGGCGGCACGGTGGGCCAGTCGCGTGCGCCGGGCGTCTCCGAGCACCCACGCCGCGGCCCGCATCGCGAGCGCCTCCGGGTCGGGGCGGGCGCGGTGTCGGTGGGCGTCGACGATCTCGGCCCGGAGGTCGACGAGCAGGCCGGGCAGGTCGATGTCGACCGGGCACACGTCGGCACACGCCCCGCACAGGGTCGACGCGAACGGCAGCGCATCGGTGACCGGGTCGTGTCCCGGGCCGTGGAGCAGCGGGTTCAGCACGGCACCGATCGGCCCGGGATACACCGACCCGTAGGTGTGGCCGCCGACCCGCTCGTACACCGGACACACGTTGAGGCACGCCGAGCAGCGGATGCAGCGCAGCGCCTGGCGCCCGTACTCGTCGGCCAGGGCGCGGGTGCGGCCGTTGTCGAGCAGGACCACGTGCATCTCCTGCGGCCCGTCACCGGGCGTCACCCCCGACCAGGTGGAGGTGTACGGGTTCATCCGCTCCCCCGTCGACGAGCGCGGGAGCAGGCGGAGGAAGAGGTCGAGGTCGCGCCAGGTCGGCACCACCTTCTCGATGCCGACGACGGAGACCAGGACCTCGGGGAGGGTGAGGCACATCCGCCCGTTGCCCTCGGACTCGACGACGACCAGCGTGCCGGATTCCGCGACCGCGAAGTTGGCGCCGGAGACCGCCATCCGTGCGGTGAGGAACCGCTCCCGCAAGTGGGCGCGCGCCGCGGCGGCGAGCTCGGCCGGCTCGTCGGTGAGCCCGTCCGGAGCTGGGCGACCCACCGCGGCCATCCGCCGGCGGAAGATGTCGCGGATCTCGCTGCGGTTCCGGTGGATCGCCGGCACGAGGATGTGGCTGGGCAGGTCCTCGCCCAGCTGGACGATCAGCTCGGCGAGATCGGTCTCCCACGCCGCGATGCCCTGCGCGGCGAGCGCTTCGTTGAGCCCGATCTCCTGGGTGGCCATCGACTTGACCTTGACCACCTCGTCGATGCCGTGGGCCCGGGCGATGTCGACGACCGCCGCGCACGCCTCGGCGGCGTCCGATGCCCAGTGCACGGTGACCCCCCGTCCGGTCAGCGCCGCCTCAAGGGCCACCAGGTGCTCGTCGAGATGGGTGAGCACGTCGTCCTTCACCGCCGCCGCCTGCCGCCGCAGGTCGTCCCAGTCGTCGAGCTCGGCCACCACCGCGGCCCGCTTCGCCCGGATGACGCCGGTGGCGTGCGCGAGGTTGCGACGCAGCTGGGCGTCGGCGAGGGCATGGCGCGCGGCGGCCGGGAACGGCGGCATCCCGACGAAGGTCGCCGCCATCAGCCCGGTGCTCCCGCCCAGTCGTCGGCGGTCGACGCCAGGACCTCGGCCAGGTGCATGGTGCGCACCCCGGCCCGCTGCCGAGAGAGGAGGCCACCCACGTGCATGAGGCACGAGGCGTCACCGGCCACGAGCACCTCTGCGCCGGTGGCGCGCACGTGCCGGGCCTTGTCGGCCCCCATGGCCACCGAGACGTCGGGGTTCTTGACCGCGAAGGTACCGCCGAAGCCGCAGCACTCCTCGGCCTGGGAGAGTGGCACGAGGTCGATGCCCCGCACGGCCGACAGCAGGCGCCAGGGCCGGTCGGCCACCCGGAGCATCCGCAGCGAGTGGCAGGTGGGGTGGTAGGTGACCCGGTGCGGGAACGAGGCCCCGACGTCGACCACCCCGAGCACGTCGACGAGGAACTCGCTGAGCTCGTAGGTGGCCGGGGCCAGCCGGGCCACGCCGTCGGCCAGGGCGGGGTCGCCCGCGCGCGCAGCGACCAGCCGGTGCTGATGCCGCACCGACCCCGCGCACGACCCGCTCGGCACGACCACGGCGTCGTACCCGCGGAACGCCGCGACCGTCGTGCGCACGAGCGGCACGGCCTCGTCGAGGTAGCCGGTGTTGACCATCGGCTGTCCGCAGCAGGTCTGCGTGCCGGGCACCTCGACGTCGACGCCGAGGCGGCGCAGCAGCCGGACCACCGCTCGCGGCGCCTCCGGGAACATCGCATCCCCGAGGCAGGTGGCCATCAGCGCTACCCGCATCGAGACTCCTCACCCGCCGCCGGACGTCACCGCTGGCGAGGCTACGCGAGAGCGCAGCCGGTGCTCCGCGGCATCCCACCGCTCGCCATCGTCCGCCGGGTCGAACCGGGTGGCCGGGTGTGTCTCGCGCACGAGCGAGCGCATCTGCGCCAGGTCGGGCACGTCGACGCCGAGGGCGCGTGCCTGGACGAGCACGTTGCCGAGCGCGGTGGCCTCGATCGGACCGGCCTCGACCGGCAGGCCGCAGGCGTCGGCGGTGAGCCGGGCGAGCAGCGCGCCCTGTGCTCCCCCGCCGACGAGGTGGACGGCGTCGACCTCGCGGGCGGCCAGCTCGGCGGCCTCGCGCACGGCCCGCCGGTGGGCCAGGGCCAGGCTGTCGAGCATGCATCGCACCACCGCAGCACGGCCCTGCGGCGGCGCCTGACCGGTCCGCTCGCACGCGGCTCGGATGCGCGCCTCCATGTCCCCCGGTGGCCCGAACTCCGGCGCGTCGAGGTCGACGACCGCACCGCCGCCCGGTGCCTCCCTCGCAGCCGCGACGAGCGCGGCGACATCGGTCTCGCCCCAGACCTGCATCGCCTGGGACAGCACCCACAGCCCCGCGACGTTGCGCAGGAACCGCACCGTACCGTCGACACCGAGCTCGTTGGTGAAGTTCGCCGCCCGGGCCGCCTCGGTGAGCACCGGCGCGCCGAGCTCGAGACCTACCAGCGACCACGTCCCCGCGGAGACGTAGGCCGAGCGGTCCGACGCCATCGGTGTCGCCG
>JBOFLR010000705.1:0-3944 GCA_051657965.1 Dermatophilaceae bacterium | reverse complement strand
CAGACCGGGCGCAACAGCGGTGTGGTGCACTCTGGGCTCTACTACGCACCGGGCAGTGCGAAGGCGCGGTGGTGCCGGGCCGGCGCCGCCGCGCTGCTCGACCTCGCCCGAGCCGAGGGCGTACCGCACGCCGTGACCGGCAAGCTCGTCGTGGCCACCGACGCGGGCGAGTTGCCGGCCCTGGCCGCGCTCGAGGCACGCGGACGGGCGAACGGCCTGACCGTGCGGCGGCTCACCTCGGGTGAGGCACGCGAGGTGGAGCCGGACGTCTCGGCCGCCGGGGCCCTGCACGTGGCCGAGACCGGCATCGTCGACTACCCCGCGGTGTGCGAGGTGCTGGCGGGCCGGCTCCGGGCGGCCGGTGCCGATCTGCGCACCGGTGCCCGCGTGGTCGGTGGCCGAGCAGGCGGCGACGGCCCCGTCACCCTCGAGACGACGACCGGGGAGGTGACGGCCGACCTGGTGGTCAACTGCGCGGGCCTGCACGTCGACGAGGTGGCGCGGCTGCTCGGCCACGAGCCGTCGGTGCGCATCGTCCCGTTCCGCGGTGAGTACTGCACGCTCTCACCGGATGCCGCTGCGCTCGTGCGCGGCCTGGTCTACCCGGTACCCGACCCGGCGCTGCCCTTCCTCGGCGTGCACTTGACCCGTGGCGTCGACGGCGTCGTTCACGCCGGGCCGAACGCCGTGCCGGCGCTGAGCCGCGAGGGATACCGGTGGCGGGACGTGAGCCCGGGCGACCTCGTGGGGATCGCCCGGCATCCGGGCGCGTGGCGGCTGGCCCGGAGGCAGTGGCGCACCGGTGTGGACGAGATCGTGCGCTCGGTGTCGCGACGCCGGTTCGGCGACGCCGTGCGGCGGCTCGTGCCCGGCATCCGCGACGACGACCTCCGGCCCGCCCCGGCGGGCGTCCGGGCCCAGGCGGTTCGACGCGACGGCGCCCTCGTCGACGACTTCCTCGTCGAGCGCACCGGCCGCGTCGTGCACGTGCTGAACGCACCGTCCCCGGCGGCGACGGCATCACTCGAGATCGCTCGCCACGTGGTCGGCCTGCTCGCACTCACACCGCGCTGAGCGCGCCGTCCCCCGCGCGGGCGGGCGTCATCGGGTCCGCGACCGCGACCCGTCGACGATGTCGAGGAAGGCACCCACGGTCAGCTCGGACTCCAGCGGATGGCGGAACCGGCCACTGGTCTTCACCTGGTACCGGTTGCGCCGGCCCTCCTTGGTGCGCACCACGTGCCCCGACTCGACGAGGTCGTGAAGGATGTGCTGGATGGCCCGCTCGGTGATGCCGACGGCATCGGCCACGTCGCGGCTCCGCGACGGCGGGTGCCGCGCCCGGGCGACCAGCACGTGCCCGTGGTTGGACATCAGGGTCCACTCGGGTGAACGGCTCACGAACGCGACCATACTCCGAGCAGCCCGATAGCTGCAGTGAGATACCGGAAATTTCTATCCTGAATGAAGCCCGGCGGGCACGAGTTCCCCGAGACGCCATCCGGCCGTCGACCTCGACGGGCCCTCGCCGGGTGACGTCGGCGCCCGACCGAACCCCGGTTGACAAACGAATTTCACTTCCGGTAATTTACTTCGTGTCGAGGGGAGTACCCCACAACTGGACGTCGACACCTCGGCCGGACATCCGGCCCGGCGCCCAGGCCCACCGGGCGGGGAAGACCTCTGATCCGAGACCTGTGAACTCGATCGGAGGCGTCGATGACCCCATCCCCCCGTACCGTCGGAGCGCTGCGGTGACCGCGCTCGTCGCGACGCGGACCGAGCTGCTCCGCACCCGCGCGCAGGCGGCGTTCGCCGGCCAGGGCCGCGACCTCATCTGGGACAAGCGCACGGCCCTGGTCCGGGAGCTGCGTCGCATCGACGCCGACCTCCTTCGTGCCCTCGCCGAGGTGCGCCGCCTCGGGACCTCGGCGCGGGCCGCGCTCGACGCGGCGACCGCCGAGGAAGGGCACCGGGGGGTGGCCGCGGTCGCCCTGGGTTCGACCCCCTCGATCCGCGCCCGACGCCGGGAGCGCCGCGTGGCCGGCGTCCGCATCGTCGAGCTCGACGTGGGCCCGGTACGTCGCGATCCCGCGGACCGTGGAGCCGCCCCGGTCCTGGTGCCCGCCACGGTCACCGAGGCCGCGACCACCTACGAGCACTACCTCGAGGAGGTGCTCGCCGTGTGCGCACTGGAGCTCACCGTGCGACGCCTCGCAGCCGAGATCACCCGGGCGACGCGGCAGGTCAACGCGCTCGAGAACATCGTGGTCCCCGAGCTGGAGCGCCGAGCCCGCACCATCCGCGAGGTCCTCGACGAACGCGAGCGGGAGGAGCACGCGCGGCTCAAGCGGGCCCGCGCGGTCGCCACCTCGCCCGAGACCACCCGTCCGTCCCGGGAGAACCGTCCGTCCCCGGAGAACAAGGAGAACCAGGGATGACCAGCACCGACCAGCCGGTGTCGCGGATCGCGACCGGCGACCCCAGCTCCCTACGGCGCATCCGCCAGCTCGAGGAGGTCATCGCCACCCGGAGGGCGGCGGTCCTGGACAGCGAAGAGCGCGTGCAGGCCGCCCACCGGGAGGCACGGGAGCTGCGGGCCGCGGTCGCGGCGCAGACCGACACCGAGATCGAGAACATGCGCGCCACGCTGCTCAGCGCGGCACGAATCGAGGCCGAGACCATCGAGGCCGACGCCATCGTCGAGGCCACCGCCTGGCGGGAGCGGGCCGCCGCCGACCGCGCCGACGCCCGGTCGCTCGTGGTCGAGGTCGTCCTCGGGTCGGGAGGCGAGCCGTGATCGAACGGATGACGCAGCTGGAGCTGCTCGGGACGCGCGAACGGCTGCCACACCTCATCGCCAGCCTGCAGCGCTTCGGCTGGGCCGAGGTCCTGCCCGACGGCGCACCGGCGACCCCCACGCCGGTCGACGAGCAACTGAGCCGGCTCGAGGCGGTGCTCGACGGCGGACAGCTGCGCAGCCTGGTCCCGGGCCGCACCGCCGGCGCTCCCGGCCAGGTCGTGACCGAACCCGTGCCACCGGTCGACGTCGTCGCGGCGGGACAGCGGATCGGCGAGCTCCGGGCGACCGTCGAGCGCCTGGAGTCCGAGCGCGAGAGCCTCGAGCACTACGTCGACGTGCTGAGCCGGCTCGAGGGCCTGGTGCCCGAGCTGGCGAGCATGACCGACGCCGAGCTGGAGACGATCGGGCTGGCCATGGTCGCGGTCGTCCTCGACGACCCCTCCGGTCAGGTCAGCGAGCTCCTGCGCGAGCAGCTGACGGCCGAGCTCGGCGACCACTTCCTTCTCGAGCAGACGGTCGTCGGGGCCTCTCGCTGCTGTCTCGTCGTCGTCCGGCGCGAGGACCTCGCCGAGGTCGAGAACCTCATGGGCAGCGACCACATCGCCCGCGTCGACGTGCCCGCGGCCTACGAGCACCTCTCGCTGAGTACCACCGTGGCTCGGATGCGCGACCGCCTGGACGATCTGCGGCGGCGGCACCGTGAAGCCGACGACGAGCTCGCCGACGAGACCGCGCGTGTCCTCCCCGGGCTGCTGTCGCTGCGGGCCTGGCTGCTGGTCCGTCAGGAGCAGCACCGAGCCCAGGCTGCCGCGCGACTGACCGAACGCACCTTCCTGCTGCGTGCCTGGGTGCCCACCCGCCTGCGCGACCGGCTCGTCGGCCACCTCGACGCCGACGGCCTGGACGGTGTGGTCGTCGCGGAGCCCCGGCGGCGCGAGGTCGTCGGCCAGCAGCCGGTGCACCTGCGCAACCGTCCGGCCCGCAGCACGTACCAGCGACTCGTCGGCTTCCTCTCCTGGCCCTCCCCCGGCGGCATCGACCCCACCGGGCTGATGGCGCTGACCCTCCCCTTCCTCTTCGGGGTGATGGTCGGCGACATCGGCTACGGGGTGCTGCTGCTCGCCATCGGCCTGTGGCTGCG
>JBOFLR010000704.1:0-1569 GCA_051657965.1 Dermatophilaceae bacterium | reverse complement strand
GCGGGGTGCTGCGGCACGGTCCGCCGGACCTCGGGGCGAGGGTGCTCCGGTCGGTGCTCACCGACCACGCCGGCGGCTGGCGCGTGCCCGCCGCCGCGACGACGACGATCGACCAGCGGTACCTGCTGTTCGCCGTCGGTCTCCTCGCCGACCACCACCCCACCGCCGCCGAGGCTCTGGCTCGCACGGCGTCCCCTCATCACCGATAAGGAGTTGACCGCAGATCTCGCGATTTCGTGGGGTCCGCTCCGCTGTCGGGCCGTCTAGCGTCGTCGATGTCGCCGCTGGTGTGACAGCCCGCTCGTGGGCAAGAGAGCCGCAGACGGAGGAGTGCCCATGGTCGCGACAGAAGATGGCAGGGCGGGTCTGCCTCGTCGTCAGGTGGTCGTCGGGGGCTCTCTCGTCGCCACCGCCGCCTGGCTCGGCCTCGGCGTCGTCGAGGCGGCACCAGCGTCGGCGGCCGTGCGCTGGCGTCATCCGTTCACGTTCTACGGCGGTCTGGGCGACCGCTACCGCACCCCGGAACGCCCCACGCACAACGGCATCGACTACGGCTACGACGGCGTGGTCGCGGGGACGCCGATCTACGCGGTCGCGCGAGGGACCGTGGTCGAGATCGGCCACAACCCAGACCCCAAGCGTGGCTTCGGACACTATGTCCGAGTCGAGCACGCCGACGGGTTCCGGAGCCTGTACGCACACATGAGGGAAGCCTCGCCAACTCGAGAGGGAGAGTACGTCCCCTCCTCAGGGCTGCTGGGCTATGTCGGAAGAACGGGGCACGCCACCGGCAACCACCTTCACCTCGAGATCACCACCGGCGGCGTTCACACCGATCCGGAACCGCTCGTCCACGGTGCCCCACTCGCCACACCAGGCGTCGACGACCCACCCCCCGACCCTCCCGAGGAGCATGACGTGTCCGTCCTCTACATCACCACGAGCCAGTCCTCCGATGGTGCCATCCCGGGAAGTGCCTACTTCCTGGACCCCGGCTCGGGTCCGCTGCGGCCGCTCACGCCTTACCAGGCTCACAACCTGCTGTGGTGGAGCGGTGTCAACGACAGTGGGACCGGTGGCGCGGCCAACCCGCCGAACCCGCTCATCCCGCTCCGCTTTGCGCGGGTGCCCGGCGACACGGTCCGCGAGATGGCCCGCTCGGTCGGCTGCCTGGACTGGCGTTGGGACGGCATTCGCTCCGTGCTCACCGGCAAGGTATGGCAGGCCGACCGAAACGCGCCGATCTGGCCGCAGGTCACGATCGGCGCGTAGTCCATGAAACATGGCGGGCACCGGACATCCGACCTGGGGTGGTAAGTGTGGCTCAGGCGACGGCGGTCCCCTTGAGATCGACCATCAAAGTAAGGATCGCCAGCCGGGTCACGCCAAGCATCGCAGTGGTCGGTGCTGCCCCGGCGCTCAGCCGGGACGCCAGCCTTCGGTAGTGCTGGAGTGGCGAGAGCGCGGCACCCGGTTCCGAACCGGCGGCGACCAGCTCGTCGTGACGGTGCGGGTCGACCCGGTACGGCGAGAAGAGCTGGTGAGCATGGCGCTCGCCCTGCGCGCCGA
>JBOFLR010000703.1:0-3870 GCA_051657965.1 Dermatophilaceae bacterium | reverse complement strand
CTCGACCGGGCCGAGCAGGAGCTCGTGATGACGGCCGAACGCCATGCCGGCGTGGTGGCACCCCACGTGGGCCGGGTGTTGGCCGGCCGGGCCGCCGACCGCCCCTGGGCCCCGATGCGCCGCTCGGGTACCGGAAGGTGCTCGGTCTCATCGGCGGTGAGTGGTCCGGCGACTCACGGAGGGACCCAGCCGGGGTCGCGGCCGAGATGGGCGAGGAGCACGGATGCCGGGTCCGTCGCCGGAGGCCGCAGCGGTGGTGCGAACAGTCCACCCCTCCCATGGACCGGGACGACCACCGCCGCCACCGGCAGCAGCGCAGCGGCGAGCAGCGGCGGGAACGGTGTGGCGACGCCCCTGGCGCGGGCGACGTCCCAACCATGCACGGCGACCTCGAGCGCTGCCAGCCCGGAGGCGGTTCCGACGTCGAGCCGTGCACGGCCACCGCGTCGGGCACCTCCGTCGTGCCCGGCACGACCGTCGTGCACCACGACGTCGCCCGCGTCAGGGCCACTCGCCCGGGTGACCCAGCCGTCGAGCAGTGCGCACCCGAGAACCCGGAGGTGCTGCGCGAGCAGCTCGGGTCGCACCGACTCCGGCGGCGGCCCGGCCGCCGAGACCCGGCCCAGCGCCAGCTCGGTGACCACCTCGAGCGAGTCGACCAGGTGCACGAGCAGCTCGGTGAGCGTCCACCGCCCACACGGCGTCGCCGCGCCCGCCTCGGCATCCGACACACCGGCCAGCGCGCCCCGGGTGAAGGCGAGCGCCCGCTCGACCAGCTCGACATCGGCCCGGGGACGCAGGTCCGCGGGAGACACGGTCACCCCCGGGCGAGCGGCGGGGCGTCCTGCGGCCCCAGCTCGGCGGGCAGCCCGGCCATGGCGAAGTACTCGCGGTCGAAGAACACGACCGCGTGCCGCACGAGGACGCCGTCGAGCTCGAGGACGTGCAGCTGGAACGGGGTGAACCGGTCGCCCTCGGGGCCGCTCTCGCGCAGGTACAACCCGAAGGCGGGCTGGCCGTTGCAGGTCGTCGCCACCATCGGCATGTCGTAGCTGCCGCCGGGGCACTGCACGTCGATCAGCTCGGCGATGGTGCTCGGCCCCTGATACCAGCCGGTGAACGGCGGCATCTCCCAGACCGCGTCGTCGGTGAACAGCGCGGCGATCGCGTCGACGTCCTTGCGCCAGAACGCGTCCACGTACCGGTCGAGCATGGCCCGCTGCTCGACGGTGAGCTCCTGGGTGGTGCTGTCGGCGGTGGGCGCCACCGTCTCGATGGTCGCCCGGGCCCGCTGCAATGCGCTGTTCACCGACGCGACCGTCGCCCCGGTGGCCTCGGCCACCTCGGCCGCGCTCCACCGCAGCACCTCGCGCAGCACCAGCACGGCCCGCTGTCGGGGTGGCAGGTGTTGCAGCGCCGCCACGAACGCCAACCGGATGGTGTCGCGCTCGGCGACCACGTCGGCCGGGTCGGCCGTGCCGGTGAGCACGGCATCCGGCATCGGCCCGAGCCACGGCACCTCCGCGCGCTGCTCCAGGGCGTCACCACCGGATGACGCGGGCGCGCCGAGGCCGGTCGGCAGGGGACGCCGCGCCCGGCCCTCGAGTGCGGTGAGGCAGACGTTGGTGGCGATGCGGTGCAGCCAGGTGCGCAGCGACGAGCGGCCCTCGAACGCGCCGTAGGCGCGCCAGGCCCGCAGGTAGGTCTCCTGCAGCAGGTCCTCGGCCTCGGTGGGCGAGCCCGTCATCCGGTAGCAGTGGGCGAGCAGCTCACGCCGGTAGCGCACCACGGCGTCGTCGAACTCTGCGTCGCCCCGCGCGTCGTCGACGGGTGCCCGAGCGCTCGCTCGCAGCCCACCTGGGTGGGATGCGGTACGGGTCGGCTCGTGGTCTCCTCGCCCGTCATCCGAGGCCACGCTCACCGTGGTGGTGTCGGGCGGGAAGGGCGAGCTACGCGGCGTGGGCGCCATCTGCGGTCCTCCTTCGACGGCACGCGGTGTGCCTCGTGCACCGTATCGACCGGCGCCGGCGCTCGAAATCATCGCGCGCCGCCGATGACTTTCTCCCTACCGTGGAGTCGAACCACCCATGACCACCACAGAGACGGAACCCGTGAGCGGCACACCAACGACCACCGGCACGCCATCGACCACCGGCACGACCTCCGACCCCACCACGACCGGCCCCACCGGCACCTCCGGCGCCGACACCTCCGGCGTGCCAGAGGCACGGGGCAGCTACCCCGTGTTGCGCTGGCTGGTCGCGGCCACCTTCACCGTCATCCTCAACGAGACGGTGATGGTCAACGCGATCCCCCGGCTGATGACCGAGTTCGACGTCACCGCCCGTGCGGCACAGTGGCTCTCGACCGCGTTCATGCTCACCATGGCGGTCGTCATCCCGGTCACCGGATGGTTCCTGCAGCGCGTCACGACCCGGGCGGCCTTCGTCGTGGCGATGTCGGTGTTCGCCACCGGCACGGTGGTCTGTGCGCTCGCCCCGGCATTCTGGGTGCTGGTGGGCGGTCGCGTGATCCAGGCCGCCGGCACCGCGGTGATGATGCCACTGCTGATGACGACGCTGATGACGGTCGTCGCCGAGCGCGACCGCGGCCGGGTCATGGGCAACGTCACCCTCGCCATCTCGGTGGCGCCGGCTCTCGGGCCCGCGCTCTCGGGCGTGATCCTCGGCGTTGCCGGATGGCGCTGGCTGTTCGTCGTCGTGCTGCCCGTGGTGGCGCTGGTGTCGGTGGCCGGCGTACGCCGGCTGGAGAACGTCGGCGAGACCCACGCGTCGACCATCGACTGGGCCAGTGTCGTGCTCGCCGCGCTCGGCTTCGGCGGCCTGGTCTTCGGCCTGAGCCAGATCGGTGCAGCGGATGGCGCCGCCGTGCCGGCCCCGGTATACCTCGCCGGCGGGCTCGCGCTCGTGGCGGCGTTCGTCATCCGGCAGCGTCACCTCGCTCGACGGTCGGAGCCGTTGCTCGACCTGCGCACCCTCGGGCACCGCACCTACGCGCTGTCGCTGGCGCTGCAGTCGTTGGCCTTCCTCGCCATGCTCGGCGCGATGATCCTCCTCCCGCTCTACCTCCAGGACCTGCGCGGGCTGACCGCGTTGCAGACCGGCCTGCTCGTCGCACCCGGCGGCCTCGCGATGGGCCTGCTCGGTCCGGTGGTCGGGCGGGTCTTCGACCGGGTGGGCGGGCGTCCGCTGATGATCCCGGGAGCGGTCGGCGTGTTCACCGCGCTCGCGCTGCTGAGCCAGGTCGGCGCCACCACGCCCTACGCGCTGCTGCTCGGGGTGCAGGTGCTGCTCATGGTGAGCCTGGCCGCGCTGTTCACGCCGGCGTTCACGCTCGGACTCGGCGCCCTGCCGCCGCACCTCTACTCGCACGGCAGCTCGCTGCTCGCCACGTCGCAGCAGGTGGCGGCCGCTGTCGGCACCGCGCTCACCGTGACCGTGCTGTCCTGGCGCTCGGCGAGCCTGTCGGATGACGGTGTCGGTGACACCGAGGCGTTCGTCGGCGGTGTCCAGGCCGCGTTCGGCGTCTCGGCCGTGCTCGCCATCGGGATCGTCGTGCTCGCCGCGCTGCTGCCGGGCCGCCTCCCCGCTGGCAGGGCAGTTCAGCACTAGCACCGACCTCCTCGCTCACGTACCTCAGCGAGGCCTATCGGGCCTTGTCGGCATCCAGGGCGCTCGACAGCGCATCCCGATCGGTGATGTCGACCAGGAACTGCCCGCGGGGGTCACCATAGGCAGGGAGCGCGTCCGCACGACCCGGCTCCCCCGCACGGCCTAGCTCCTCTACGCGGCCCGGCTCGGCAGCAGTGGCCTGCACACTCCCACCTCGTGCGACGAGGCGCACGACGAC
>JBOFLR010000702.1:0-2179 GCA_051657965.1 Dermatophilaceae bacterium | reverse complement strand
CGAGACCGACATCCAGCGGCACTCGCTGCACGCCAGCGTCGAGAACCGGGTGCGGGAATGGCGGATGCAGCAGGGGCTGGCCCAGAAGGACGTCGGCATCGCCGCCCAGCAGTACCAGCTGGCCCGGGACCACCAGGCCATCGTGGTGCAGGAGGGCGCCATCGCCGGGCTGCAGCTCACCCAGGCCGAGGCCACCATCGCCTTCCTCGTGAACAAGTTCACCAGTGTCGAGCTGTACGACTGGATGGTCGGCGTGCTGCAAGACGTGTACGGCTATTTCCTGCGCCAGGCCACCGCGGTGGCGCAGCTGGCGCAGAACCAGCTCGCGTTCGAGACCCAGACCGCGGTGCCCGCACTGGTGCGGCGCGACTACTGGCAGGCGTCCGACGACGTCTCGCTCACCGCCCCGGCGAACAGCAAGGACCGGGCCGGGCTGACCGGCTCGGCCCGGCTGCTGCAGGACGTCTACCAGCTCGACCAGTTCGCGTTCGACAGCAACACACGCAAGCTGCAGCTGACCAGGACATTCTCGCTGGCGCAGCTGGCACCGGTGGAGTTCCAGGAGTTCCGTCGCACCGGGGTGTTGATGTTCGCCACCCCGATGCGGGTCTTCGACGAGGAGTTCCCCGGGCACTACCTACGGCTGGTCAAGCGGGTGCGCACCTCGGTGGTCGCGCTGATACCGCCGCAGCGCGGCATCCGGGCCACCCTCTCGAACCCGGGGGTGTCCCGGGCGGTCATCGGCGGCGACAGCTTCCAGAGCGTGCGGCTCAGCCGCGAGCCGGAGTCGGTGGCGCTGACCTCCCCGGCCGGTGCCAGCGGTGTGTTCGAGCTCGACGCCCAGCCCGAGCTGCTGCTGCCGTTCGAGCTCAGCGGCGTGGACTCGATCTGGACACTCGAGATGCCCAAGGCGGCCAACCCGTTCGACTTCGGCACGATCGCCGACGTCCTGGTGACCTTCGAGTACACCGCGCTGGCCGACGATACCTACCGCGACAAGGTGATCCAGCAGCTCGACCGCACGACGAGCGCGGTGCGCGCGTACCGGGTGCGCGACGAGCTGCCGGACGCGTGGTTCGACCTGCACAACCCGGTCGACGCGGACGCGCCGCTCGAGATCGAGATCCCGGTCACCGCCGCGCACTTCCCGGTGAACCTCGACGAGATCACCACCAGCCAGCTCGCGCTGTACCTCGTGGCCGCGGATCGCGGCGACGACGCCACCCCGATCGGCCCGGTGGAGGTCGAGCTGCGGTTCACCCCGGCCGACGGCACCCCGGCCCTGGACGGCCCGGCGACCTCGACCACCGACGGCATCGCCAGCACCCGGATCGGCAACGCCGCCGGCTGGCTGCCGATGCTGAACCGATCCCCGGTCGGCACCTGGCGGCTCACCTTCCCGGACGCCGAGGCGATCCGCCAGCTGCTGAAGGACGAGGCGCTGGCCGACATCGTCTGGGCGGTCAGCCACACCGGCCGCCTCCCCGAGTGGCCACTCTGACGTGACGCCACCGGACCCGACCTATCAGCACACGACAAAGGAGAACGACTCATGCCATTGGTAGGTGAGTGGTCATGGATGCTCAACAGCATCTCACCACACGATAGCTTCACCCGGAGCGCGGACATCGACATCCCGCCCAGCGCCGCTTTCCTCAAGGTATTTCTTTCCGCGGTCGATGGTGACGACGACGAATACAACAGTGCGGACGCCTCCATCCGGAATATACGATATCGGGATCAGAACGGCGTCGATCAGACGGTGCAATTCGGCTACCTGCACGCTGCGGCCTACTACGGCACGATGACTCACGCGACGATCGCCATGCGCAGTTACCACGGTTTCGGGAACATGGTCTGGACATTGGGCTTCTGGGCGTAACCGAAGCTCAGATGACGACGACGAGGAAGAGGACAGGATGAAAATCGACAAGCTCAGGGACACCATGCCGACGGTCGGACGAGTTCCACGTCTGGCGTCGGTCGACACCATCGCGCTCTACGATCCCGGCGACGGGCGCATCGTGCACCTGCACGACGTGCTGACGATGGAGGGTGCCGAACCACGGTCCGCCGAGGACCGGCGCCGGAGCGCACGGGAGACCGCGGCCGAGCTCGGCGTGGCGGTCGACGGGCTCGAGCTGCTGCACCTGGAGGACTTCGCGGTCGAACCGGGCCG
>JBOFLR010000701.1:0-9408 GCA_051657965.1 Dermatophilaceae bacterium | reverse complement strand
CACCGCTGACGCCCGAGCCTGCCGTCAGCGGTGAGGTACCGAACCACGGGCGTCCAGGGTCAGAGCCGGCGGACGGCAACGGCGGCCCGGTCGTCCTCCTCACCAGAACGCGCCTGCTCGCACACCTCACGGGCGACGTCGAGCGAGCCGAGCATCGCCCGTTCGGCGACACCGAGCATGCGGTCGACGCCGTCGCGCAGGTCACGGCCGCGTACCTCGACAACGCCGTCGGAGTAGAGCAGGAGAGCATCGCCATGGGCGAGAAGGCCGGTCATCCGCGGAAACGAGGCGTGGGGCACCACACCGAGCAACGGACCGTGAGAGGTGTCGAGAAGGGCCCAGCGGCCGCGAACCCTGCTGTACGACGACGGCGCCGGGTGACCCGCGTTGACGATGGCGTAGACGCCCGTGCTCAGGTCGAGCTCGAGATGGACCGCGGTGGCGAAGCCCTCGCCCCAGCCCTGCCGCACGAGGTAGTCGTTGGCGGACGCCAGGAACGCCGACCCCGGCACCGACCCGAGGAGCCCACCGAGCGCACCCGAGAGCAGCAGGGCGCGGGCACCGGCGGCGGCGCCCTTGCCACTGACGTCGACGAGCACCACCTGGAGGCACCGCCCGTCCTCGTCGAGGTGCACGACCACGAAGTCACCCGAGAAACGGTCCCGGTGCGCGGACCGCACGGACGACGTGACCGACCAGCCCGGCGGCAGTGCGGGCACGCGGCCGACCTGGACGATGCGGTCACGGAGGTCTGCGAACATCCGGTCTCCGCCGAAGCCGCGGGTGCCGAGCCGGGACCGGTACGAGGAGCCGATGAGCACCAGTACAGACACCAACGCCAGCGACGCCAGCAGCCCGACGACGCGGGTCGGGCTGACCCCGGACTGCGGCACCCACACCGCGACGACGCCTGCCGTGGCGATCATCACCGGCAGCAGACGACGTGGCGGCAGCAGCAGACCGGCACCGACCACGACCGCGAAGAGCACCGAGACCGGCACGTAGTCGGGCCAGATGGCGATGGCCAGGCCGAGCGCCACGGTCGCGACGACGAGGACGATCTCGACCGCGACATCGGAACCGAGGACGGCACGATGCAGGGCCTCTCGCCGGGACGATGCCGGGCCCTCGCCCGGCGTGCGCCGCGGCGCCCCCACCGTCATCCTCATCTCCCTACCGCCGGATTGCCCCGAACGATAGTCAAGTCCTCCCTGCGACCGCCATCACCTGAGCCATGACGGTGGAGCGCAGGACGGCGGGACGTCAGGGCAGCGGCGGAAGCGCGCCGTCGGTCTCGTACCCGATGACCATGGCGATGCGGCGTGCGTGCCGAGGGTCCTGGCTGAATGGAGTGCCGAGGAAGACGCGCACCATCGAGCGGGCCTGGTCGGCGGTCGTCATCCGGGCACCGATCGACAGCACCTGGGCGTCGTTGTGCTCCCGGGCCAGCCGAGCCAGCTCGTCGGTGTGCGCGAGAGCGGCCCGGATGCCGGCCACCTTGTTCGCGGCCATCTGCTCACCGTTGCCCGACCCGCCGAGCACGACGCCGAACGACCCGGGATCGTCCGCTACCGCTCGGGCCGCCCGGAGCACGAACACCGGGTAGTCGTCGGCGGCGTCGTAGGCGAACGGACCGTGGTTGGTGACCTCGTGACCCTCGGACTCGAGAAGGCCGACCAGCTCACCGAGCAGCTCGAACGCGGCGTGGTCACCGCCGAGGTGGACGCGCGCCACGGCTCAGCCCTCGACGTCGAAGATCGGGCCCTCGGTGCGAGAGCGCTTCAGCTCGTAGAAGCCCGGCGTGGAGGCGACGAGCACACAGCCGTCCCACAGCCGGCCGGCCGCCTCGCCCTTCGGTGCCGGGGTCACCACCGGTCCGAAGAAGGCCACCCCGTCGACGGCCACGACCGGGGTGCCGACGTCGTCACCGACGAGGTCGATGGCCCGCTGGTGACTTGCCCGCAACGCCTCGTCGTGCTCGTCGCTCCCGGCCGCCTCGGCGAGCTCGGTCGGCAGCCCCACCACCTCGAGCGCCTCGGTGACGGCCGCGTCGAAGTCGTCGTACCTCCGGTGATGGATCCGCTCGCCGACGGCGTCGTACATCGGCTTCACGACGCCGTCGCCGTGGGCGAGCCGTGCGGCGGTGACGACCCGTACGGGCCCCCAGCCCTTCGCCATGAGCTCGGTGTACTCGGCAGGCAGGTCGCGGCCCTCGTTGAGCACCGACAGGCTCATCACCGACCACGTGACGTCGATGTCACGGACCATCTGCACCTCCCCCATCCACCTCGATGTCATCCACGCCCAGGGGCAGATGGGGTCGAACCAGAACTCCGCCGAGGATCGCTGCGCCATGGCGGCATCCTCTCACCCGCGGCCGGACCTCCCGGACCGAGGCGCGACGTCATCCGACCGGGCGCCACGTGTCAGGATTGGACGGGCGTCCGGGTCGTGGACGCCAGTCCCGCAAGGCCACCCAAGGAGCCTCCGTGCCCGGCACGAACCTCACCCGCGAGGAGGCCGCCACCCGCGCGGCCCTGGTCGACGTCGTCTCCCACGACATCGATCTCGACGTCACCACCGGCTCCGAGACCTTCAGCACCCGCAGCACCATCCGATTCACGTGCAGCGAGCCCGGAGCCGAGACGTTCGTCGATTTCGTCGGGGCCTCGGTCGAGCAGGTCACGGTCAACGGCACGCCCCTCGACCCGGTCGAGCACTGGGCGGACAGCCGCGTGCGCCTCCCCGGGCTGGCCGCCGAGAACGTCGTCACGGTGGCCGCCACCGGTCGGTACACGAACACCGGCGAGGGCCTGCACCGCTTCATCGACCCGGTCGACGACGAGGTCTACCTCTACAGCCAGTTCGAGGTTCCCAACAGCCGGCGCGTGTACCCGGTGTTCGAGCAACCCGACCTCAAGGCGCCGTTCCGCTTCACCGTCACTGCGCCCGCGCACTGGCAAGTCGTCTCGAACTCGCCCACCCCCGAACCAGAACGGTCGGATGACGGGAACGCCACCTGGCGCTTCTCCCCCACCCCGCGCATCTCGAGCTACATCACCGCGCTCGTCGCCGGGCCGTACGACGTGGTGCGCGACACCGCGACGAGCCGCCGCGGTGAGGTGCCACTTGGCATCTTCTGCCGGCGCAGCCTCACTCCGTACCTCGACGCCGACAACCTGTTCGACCTCACCAAGCGCGGCTTCGCCTTCTTCGAGGAGGAGTTCGACCAGCCGTACCCGTTCGAGAAGTACGACCAGCTGTTCGCTCCCGAGTACAACGCGGGCGCGATGGAGAACGCCGCGTGCGTGACCATCAACGAGATCTACGTGTTCCGGTCGAAGGTCACCGAGGCTCGGGTAGAACGCCGCGCCATCACCGTCCTGCACGAGTTGGCACACATGTGGTTCGGCAACCTCGTGACCATGCGGTGGTGGAACGACCTGTGGCTCAACGAGTCCTTCGCCGAGTGGGCGTCCACGACCTGTCAGGCCGAGGCCACCCGGTGGACCGACGCCTGGACCACCTTCGGCACCTACGAGAAGGAGTGGGCGTACCGGCAGGACCAGCTCTCGACCACCCACCCGGTGGTCGCCGAGATCCGCGACCTGCAGGACGTCGAGCTGAACTTCGACGGCATCACCTACGCGAAGGGCGCCTCGGTGCTCAAGCAGCTGGTCGCGTACGTCGGCCGCGAGCCGTTCCGCGACGGCATGCGCGCCTATTTCGCCGCGCATGCCTGGGGCAACACCACCCTCGACGACCTGCTCCAGGAGCTCGAGGCGACGTCGGGCCGCGACCTGCGCACCTGGTCGAAGCTGTGGCTCGAGACGGCCGGCGTCAACACGCTGCGCCCGCTCGTCGAGGTCGACGACTCCGGCCGAATCTCGTCGGCGGTGATCGAGCAGACGTTCGCTCCCGGTGTCGAGACGCTGCGCCCGCATCGGCTCGCCATCGGTCTGTACACCGTGCGCGACGGTGCGCTCGTACGCACCGACCGGCTCGAGCTCGACCTCGACGGCGAGCGCACGGGGGTTCCGGCGCTGATCGGGCGCGAGCAGCCCGACCTGCTCCTCGTCAACGACGACGACCTCACCTACGCCAAGGTGCGTCTCGACGAGCGCTCGCTGGCCACCGCCCTGGCGCACCCGCGCGGCTTCACGTCATCCCTGCCCCGCTCGCTCGTGCTCGCGTCGGCGTGGGACATGACCAGGGATGCCGAGATGGGCGCCCGCGCGTTCGTCGAGCTCGTACTCGCGACGCTGAGCGGCGAGTCCGACTCGACACTGATGCGAACGCTGATCTCCCAGCTGCAGACGGCCGTGTACTCCTACACCGCTCCCGCGCATCGGGAGGCGACCCGAACCCGCACCCGGGACCGGCTCTGGGAGCTGGCCCGGGCTGCCGGCCCCGGCAGCGACGCGCAGCTGCAGCTGGTGTCCGCCGCCGCCGGTCTCACGACGGCGGGTGACGACGTGACGGCGGTGCGCGGCGTGCTGACCGGTGGAGATGCCGTCCCGGGGCTCGTCGTCGACTTCGAGATGCGGTGGACGCTGCTCACCGCACTCGCCGCGGCCGGTGCGGCCGACGGGGCCGAGATCGACGCCGAGCGGGCGCGTGAGGACACCGCGACCGGCCGGGAGCGAGCCGCCCGGGCGCATGCGGCGAGGCCGACGGTCGAGGCGAAGGCCGCCGCCTGGACTGCCGCGGTCGAGGGAGACGACCTGCCGAACTCGATCGTCGAGGCCACCGCCGCCGGCTTCACCCGAGCCGGTACGCCGGCAGAGCTGTTGCGGCCGTACGTCGACCGGTACCACGCCATGCTCGACGAGGTGGAGGCGAAACAGTCCCACGCCCTCGTCGAGGCGGTCGTCGCCGGCTTCTACCCGCGCCCGGTCGGCGATGCCGCACTCGCCGAGGCCACCACCACCTGGCTCAGCACCCACGCCGACGCACCGGCAGCGCTACGCCGGCTGGTGGTCGAGAACCGCGACCCGCTGGTGCGCGCCCTGGCCGCGCAGGACCGCGACGCCCGTGACGGCTCGTGACGCTCGTGACTGAACAGCTCGCCGCCATGACCGGGCTGTCCGAGGCGGCCATGGTCGACGCCGTGCAGGGTGCCCAGGACTGGCTGCTCACCGACGGTCTACGGGTCGTGCTGACCCTAGTGCTCGCCGTGCTCGCACGGTGGGCCGCGCACCGGCTGATCAACCGTGTCGTGCGGACCATGACCGAGCGGTCGCAGGCGCGGGCGGCCGGCCGGCGTCCCCGACTGTTCCCTGCCACGGCCACGATGGGGCAGGCCGCCGAGCGACAGGCTGCCCGGGTGCAGACCATCGGCTCGCTGCTGCGCAGCGTGGCGTCCTTCGTCATCGTCCTGGTCACGGTGCTCACCGTGATGGCCCTGGTCGGCATCCCCCTCGGGCCGCTGCTCGCGTCCGCCGGGGTCGGCGGTGTCGCCCTCGGCTTCGGCGCGCAGAGCCTGGTGAAGGACTTCCTCGCCGGCGTGTTCATGGTCGTCGAGGACCAGTACGGCGTCGGCGACGTCATCGATACCGGCGAGGCGATCGGCACGGTCGAGGAAGTGGGCCTGCGCGTCACCCGGCTGCGCGACGCCGACGGGGTCACCTGGTACGTGCGCAACGGCGAGGTCATCCGCATCGGCAATCGCTCCCAGGGGCACTCCACCGCGCTGGTCGACATGCCGGTGTCGTACGACGAGGACGTCGACCGGGTGCTCGGCGTCATCCGTGGGGCCGCTGCCGAGTTCGGTGACGACTCGCAGTGGCAGGACCGGCTGATCGAGCCGCCCGAGGTGCTCGGGGTCGAGACGATCACCGGGGCGACGATGACGATCCGCGTCATCGTCCAGTGCGTGGCCGGGGAGCACTTCGCGGTGCAGCGCGAGCTGCGCGAACGGCTCAAGACCGCCCTCGACGCGGCCGGGGTGAAGGCGCCACCGGTCGGGCCGTTCGGGCCGATGGGCGGGACGCGGTGAGGATGGCGCAGGCGTCGGTGAGGATGACGCGGTGCCGGCTGAGGATGACGCAGGGCTCGGCGAGCGGGGCGGCGACGCAGGTTCCGGCCGTGGACGCGGCGTAGTGACGACAGGAGATCCGTGTGATGCCAGCGGACGGGCAATCACGATGACGATAGGAGCGCCATGGTGAGCCTCTACCACGAGGTGGGCGGGGCGCCGACGTTCGAACGGCTCGTGCGCGAGTTCTACGTCGGGGTAGCCGGCGACCCCGAGCTACGGGCGCTGTACCCGGAGGCCGACCTGGCGCCGGCGGAGCGACGGCTGCGGATGTTCCTCGAGCAGTACTTCGGCGGGCCGGGCGCATACAGCGCCGAGCGTGGCCACCCCCGGCTGCGGATGCGGCACGCCCCGTTCGCGGTGACCCTCGACATGCGCGACCGCTGGCTTCGCCACATGCTCGCCGCGCTCGAGACTCTCGACCTGCCCGAGACCCCCCGGGAGCAGATGCGCGACTACTTCCTGCGGGCCGCGCACATGATGGTCAACACCGCGGATGACGCCCCGCCCCTCGGCCCGTAGCACCTCGCTCGTCGTGCCCGACGGCAGCGCATGCCTGCGTCATCCCGCTGGTCGACCGGGTGTGCCGCACTCATGTCTTCGCGCTTGCCGCAGATGTCGTTATGTTGCCGTGAACGCTACGGCTTGGCTCCGGAGCTGCTGGCGATCGGCACGATCGTCCCGCCCTCCGCCCGGACGATGGCGGCCAGCGCCGGATCGGCAGTGGCCAGAGGTCGCTGGCGCCCGAGCGCGGACGCGGCGGCCATGCAGTCCGCCAGGCTCACGGCACAACGTTCGCGGTGGTAGTGCGACGCGCGCAGGCGCCCCGCGGCGAGCCCTTCGTCGGCGGTAGCAGGCACGATCTGCATCCCGACCCGGGCGAGGAGCGCAAGGTCGCCGTGAACGTCATCGGCATCGAACTTCCACACCCTCACCAGTTGGTCGACGACCTCGGCGGCGTTAACCGTCGACATGACGGTCGGCTCGTCGAGAAGCGGAACCACGTCCCCGGCCCCCGGTTCCCCACGAAGAAAGGCGATGACCGCGTACGCATCGAGGACGGTCAACGCGCGGGCCTTGGGGCGGCGCGCCGACCCCGCGACTCGACATCCCGCTCGGCACGTCGAGCCTTATCGGTGGTCGGGCCGGGACCGGCGTACGCACCGCGCAGCGAGCCGACCGGATCGTGAGGAACCGGACGAACGATGGCGTAGTCGCCGCGGTCGACCACCAGCACCCGCTCGGCCCGCCATCGGTGTCGCAGCTCTGCCGGGAGAGAGATCTGACCGTTACTGGTCACTTTCGCCGCCGTCGATGCCATCGACACATCATACGCGCAACACAGTACGTAACATGACTCCGCCATCTGTCATACGTGGGTGAGCGCTCGTCCGGACGCCGGCGTGGTGCCGTGGAGCGCCACTACGGATGGTTCTCGAGCACCACGTACCCGCCGAGCGGTCACCGCGGCCGACCGGTCACCGACCGGATGCCGCAGCAGGTCACGGCGACCGTCATCGCAGCCGGTGGACGCGCAGGCGCAGCTCGTGGCCGAGGAGGGCGCACGTGCGGGCCGCTTCCTCGTCGACGCCGGCCCCAGGAGCCTGCTCGTCGAGCCAGGTGACGACGAGCTCGTCGCCGCGCCGGGCCCAGGTGCCGCACACGACCCCGCCGACGATGACCAGGTTCGCCTTCCTGGTCACCGGGTCGCGACGAGCGGCGGGGATGACGTGCACGTCCGTGGTGCCCGGGCCCATCACCCACTGGTCGTGCCCCGGGAGGAACCGCACGGCATCCGAGGGCTGCGCCGCGAGCAGCGCGTCGACGTCATCGGCCATGACGTACGCGACCGTACCCTCGACGTCGACGGCGACCAGCCGGTCGCACAGCTCGGCGAGCCAGCCGGTGAGCCTCCGGCGGCCGGCGCTGAGCCCCGCGCCGAGCCAGTAGTGCACGTGCTCGGGCGTCGCCGGGCCGTAGCTGCGCAGGTACGCGGTGATGGCGCGCGGCCCCGCTTCCTCGAGGGGCGGAACCCCTCGCCACCGCGGGTTGGTGTCGAGGCGCTGCAGCGTCATCCGCCCGTCGCGGGACGGCCCGATGCTCGCGTCGCCCTGCCAGGTCAGAGGCTTCACCAGCGTGCCCGCGCCCTCGTCGAACACCGGCTTTAGGTGCCGGTACGCCCGGTGCCTCGCCAGCGCCTCGCCGAGCTCGGGCACGGTCAGCGGACCCGCGCCGAGGGCGTCGCGCACGGCGGCCCGGAAGCCGGGCCAGTCCTCGGGTGCGAGCCGGTAGTGCTCGACCCAGCTCGACCGCTCCCACTGACGGCCCGCACAGCGCAACGCCAGGTACATGCCGCCGTCATCCGGCGCAAGATGGTGCACGGCGCCGCGGAAGGCGAACGCGGTGACGACACTCCCCGCGGCGCACGCGGCGGCGAGCTCCCCGGGCCTGGACGCACCGCGCCGCACGCGCACCGCGAGCTCTGCCAGCGACTCGTCCATCGCGGGCACCGCACCCAGCCGGCGGATGACGCCCGCCACCGACTCCAGCACAGCCGACTCCGACGCCGGCCTGACCAATGCCCGCCTCACCGACTCGGGCCGAGCCGACTCCGACGCCGGCCCCACCGACTCCGCCGACTGGGACCCGGCCGACTCCGATGTCGACGCCACCGACTTCGGGCCGTCCGACCCGGACGGCTCCGACCCCGACCCCGATCCCGACCCCAGCGGTTCGAGCAGCTGCCGCTGTAGGCGCCAGGCGAGCGCCTGAGCCCAGCTGACGGCGGCCTCGGTCGGCATCGCGTTATCCCTCACCGTCATCTCCCTCCGTCACCGTCATCCCTCCGTCACCGTCATCCCTCCGTCACCGTCATCCCTCCGTCACCGTCATCTCCGTATCCCTCACCGTCCTGGCCGCCAGCCTCGCAGCCAGGGGTGACAGCGTGCCGAGTGGCCGTCCGGCTGGTGGCGGGTCCACCCATCGGCCCGTACGTTTGGAAGCATGGGCCCGGTGACCACGCACTCGTCATCGACCTTGTCCGCGCCCGGTGTGGTCGTGCACCCGGCCGGCGGCCCCGACACCGCCTGGTGGCGCGACGCCGTCATCTACCAGGTGTACCCGCGGTCGTGGGCCGACGCCGACGGCGACGGCCTCGGCGACCTGCCCGGCATCACCGCCCGGTTGCCCTACCTGCGTGACCTCGGCGTGGATGCCGTGTGGCTCAGCCCGTTCTACGTCTCGCCGATGAACGACGCCGGCTACGACGTGGCCGACTACCGCGATGTCGACCCGCGCTTCGGCACCCTCGACGACGCGGACGTGCTGGTGGCCACCGCCCACGGGCTCGGTCTGAAGGTGCTGGTCGACCT
>JBOFLR010000700.1:0-13896 GCA_051657965.1 Dermatophilaceae bacterium | reverse complement strand
AACCGTTCGCGCGAGCTGGAGTTCGAGGTCCGCGTCATCGGCCGCGGCGCCCCGGATCGGGGAGAGTCGGCGGCCGACGTGCTCGACCCGCCGCTGACGGCGACAACGGCTCGTGGAGTGGTCGTCGTCCCGCCGACGCGGTGACCTACGGTGGACGGGTGCTCGATGACCGCCCCGCCGCCGCCATCTCGGCGGCTCCGGCCGGCGCCGACGACCCCGATTCCTCACCCGGTCGGCGGGCCTTCGACCGGCCGATCTGGTGGCGTCTCGTTCTCGCCATCCTCGGCGGGGTCGCGCTGTGGTCCGCCTTCCCCACGATCGACGCGTGGTGGTTCGCGCCGGTCGGCGTCGCCCTGCTCGCCGCCGCCTCGCTCACCGCCGGCGCGCCGCGCGGGTTCGTCGTCGGCCTCGTGGGCGGGCTGGCCTTCTTCCTGCCGACCCTGTCCTGGTCCGGCACCTACGTCGGCCTCGTCCCCTGGTTCGCGCTGGCCACCCTCCAGGCCCTCTACGTGGCGGCGATGTGTGCGGTGGTCGGCTTCGCCGGTCGGCGCCTCGCGATGGTCGGCCGTCCCCTTACCGCCCTGGCCGTGGTCCCGGTCGCGTGGGTCGTTCAGGAGTGGGCTCGAGGCAGCACGCCCTATGGGGGGTTTCCGTGGGCGCGCCTGGCCTTCAGCCAGGCCGACAGCCCGCTGCTCCACATCGCCCGGTGGGCCGGCGCGCCAGGGATGACGTTCGCCGTCGCCGTGGTCGGCACCGGTCTGCTCGCCCTGGGATTCGGGGTGATCCGACGTCGCCGGATGGTGGCGATCCTGGGCCTGGCGATATCGGCCGCACCGTGGAGCGTGGGCGTCATCCCGCTGCCCACGGACGGTCGTACCGCCGCCGTCGGCTTCGTCCAAGGGAATGTGCCGACCGCTGGCCTGGACTTCAACGCCGAGCGTCGCGCGGTCCTCGACAACCACGTGCGCGGCACGGAGACCCTGATGACCCGGGCGCCCGACGACCTGACCGTCGTGGTCTGGCCCGAGAACTCCTCCGACATCGACCCGCTCCGCAACGCCGACGCCGCCGCTCAGGTCGAGCGGGCACGTGCCGCGGCCGGTGTCCCGTTGGTCGTGGGGGCGGTGCTGTCCGAGCCGCCGGGACGCAGCTCCAACGTGTCGCTCTTCTACGACGGCCGCGGCGCCTACCCCCAGCGGTACACCAAGCTGCATCCGGTGCCGTTCGCCGAGTACATCCCGCACCGCGAGTTCTTCCGCCTGTTCTCCCCGGCGGCTGACCTCGCCGGCAACTTCGTCGCCGGCGAGGTCGTCGGCGCGTTCCGAGTCCCCGCACCCGGCGGCGAGTACACCCTGTTGCCGACGATCTGCTTCGAGGTCGCCTACGACCAGCTGATGCGCGACAGCGTCGCCGCGGCCGGCACGAGCGACAGCCTTCTCCTGGTCCAGACGAACAACGCGACCTTCGGCTACACCGCCGAGTCGGAACAGCAGTTCGCCATCTCCCGGGTCCGAGCCGTCGAACACGGCCGCTCGGTCGTGCACGTGTCGACCGTGGGTGTCTCCGGTTTCGTCGCCCCGGACGGTTCGGTGACCGGCGCCACCGGGCTGTTCACCGCCGAGCAGGGCCTCGGTCGTCCGGTGCTGCGGTCGGAGCGCTCGCCGTCGGACCGGGTGGGGAGCCTGCCCGAGATCGCATCGACGGTGGCATTGGTCGCCCTCACCGGCGGGAGCCTCCTGATCGGCCGCCGCGTTAAGGTCGTCGGACGCGTGGGCCGGCCCACGCCGGCCGACGAAAAGCGCTCCTGAGGACTTTGCCGTGCCCGACTCTCCCCGACCGCCGCTGGACCGCGTCGTCGTGCTCATCCCCACTTACAACGAGCGCGACACCGTGACGAGTGCTGTTCGCGGGGCGCGCGACGCCGTTCCTCACGCCGATGTGGCGATCATCGACGACGCCTCGCCCGACGGAACCGGTGATGTCGCCGACCAGCTCGCCGCGGCCGACCGCCGGGTGCACGTCATCCATCGGACCGGCAAGGACGGGCTCGGTGCGGCATATCTCCACGGCTTCCGGTGGGCGCTGGACCGGGGCTACGACGCGGTGGTCGAGATGGATGCCGATGGCTCGCACCGGCCGGAGTCCCTTCCCGTCCTCCTCGCAGCGGCCGTCGATGCCGATGTCGTCATCGGTTCGCGATGGGTGCCCGGCGGCAAGGTGGTCGACTGGCCGTTGCACCGCAAGGCCCTCTCGATCGGCGGCAACCTCTATGTCCGGCTGGTGCTCGGCATGCAGGTCCGTGATGCGACGGCAGGCTTCCGTGTCTATCGGTCCTCGGCGCTGCAGACCATGGGCCTGCACGACGTGGCCTCGCAGGGCTACTGCTTCCAGACCGACCTCACCTGGCGAGCGGTCCGCGCCGGGCTCCAGGTGGTCGAGGTCCCGATCACCTTCGTCGAACGCCAGGTGGGGGCATCGAAGATGAGCGTGGCCGTCATGACCGAGTCCCTGCGCCGCATCACCGGGTGGGGTGTGCGACATCGTGCCGGCCAGTTGCGTGCGCTGCTCACGGTCCGGCAGCCCAGGTGGCACGACCTGTGACCGCCGACGGCTCCACACCCTTCGCGGCGCGACGGCGACGAGGCCGGGTCATGCGCTGGGTGTTCGGCGCACTCCTCGTCGTACCGGTGCTGGAGATCGCGGTGATCGTCGCCGTGGGCCGGACGATCGGAGGCTGGCCGACGCTCGGCCTCCTGATCGTGGAGTCGCTGATCGGGGCGTGGCTGGTGAAACGCGAGGGGAGCCGAGCCTTCGGCGCGCTCAGCGAGGCGCTACGAAGTGGCCGGATGCCGAGTCGGCAACTCGCCGACGCTGCGCTCGTCCTGGTCGGAGGCGCCCTGCTCCTGACACCCGGCTTCGCCACCGACGCCGTCGGGTTCCTCTTCATCCTCCCGGTCACTCGCCCGTGGGCTCGGCGTTGGCTGGAGGTCGTCGTGGCTCGACGTCTGCTGGGCCCGACAGATCGATGGCCGGGACCACAGAGGACGACAACGACGCCGGGCGAGGGGCCCGACGTCGTGTCCGGTGAGGTGGTCGACTGACGACCGATAGGTCAGGCGGACTTGCGCTTGGACTTCTCGCCTCGCGACGCGCGTAGAAGGGTGAGGCGCTCCTCCAGCAGCTCTTCGAGCTCTGGGATGGAACGGCGTTCGAGAAGCATGTCCCAGTGCGTGCGTTGGTGCTTGGCCGGCTTCACCTCGAGCTCTGAACCACCGATCAGGAGCGCCTCTGCGCCGCACCGGCACTCCCATACCGCCGGCACCTCGGCCTCGACGGAGAACGGCAAGGTGATCGAGTGCCCGTTGGGGCACGCGTACTCGGTCAGGCGGCGCTCGGACGGGACGACGTTCTCGTCGGTCTCCATGCTCAAGGCGCCGAGTCGGCTTCCGCGCAGGCTGCGTTCGGCCATGCTGTCTCCAAGGTCGCGGGGACCGGTGAGGATCGACGTCACCGGTTGTTGTCGGGAGGAACGTGTGTTGCTTCTTCGTTGTTCCGAGGGTCGGTGGACCCACATCGCACCAGAATGTGATGCAGCTCACAGGTTCGCACGGTGGAGTAGCTCTGCTCGTTCAGCGCGTCGGCCCTGCCAGCGGAGCCCAAGGATCGCTAACGTCTGCTCGTGAGCATCCCCTCCGTGCCGGCCGAGATCACCGGCCCTGCAGCCCTCGATGTCGCGGCACCGAGCAGCAGGCGGCGGGTGTTGGCGTGGGGGATGTGGGACTGGGGCGCCCAGCCGTACAACACGGTCATCATCACGTTCGTCTTCTCGGTCTACATCACGAGTGACTCGTTCGGAAGCGCGAACTCGACCTCGGTCGCGCTGGCGTGGTCGACCGGCATCGCGGGTCTGGTGATCGCCCTCGTCGCGCCGGTGCTCGGCCAGAACTCCGACCGGTCGGGACGCACGGTCCGCAACCTTCGCATGCTGACCTGGCTCATGGCGGCGCTCTCCGCCGCCCTCGTCGTCGTCCGGCCCGAGCCAGGGTTCCTGTGGATCGGCCTGGTTCTCCTGGGCGCCGGATCGATCGTGTCCGAGATGGCGGGTGTGGGCTACAACGCGACGATCGACCAGGTCGCCACGAGACGAACGGTGGGGCGGGTCTCCGGGATCGGCTGGGGGATGGGCTATCTCGGCGGGATCGTCGTGCTGCTGATCCTGAACGTCGCGTTCATCGCTCCCGAGGTCGGGCTGTTCGGGGTGACCGGCGAGAACGGCCTGGACATCCGGGTGTCGATGGTGGTCTGCGGCGTGTGGATCGCCCTGTTCACCATCCCGGCCTTCCTCGTACTCCGCGACCCGGACCGTCCGCCCGCGCCCCGCGTCGGCATCGCCGAGTCGTACCGGCTGTTGTGGCGGTCCGTGCGCGGGCTGTGGCGGGTGTCGCGCCACACGGTGTGGTTCCTGCTCGCCTCCGCCCTCTATCGAGACGGACTCGCCGGCGTGTTCACCTTCGGTGCGGTCCTCGCGGCACGCACCTTCGGACTCTCCGACGGCGAGGTCATCGTGTTCGGTGCCGTCGCGAACATCGTCGCAGGAGCGGCGACGATGACCTTCGGGTTGGTCGACGACCGAATCGGGCCGAAGCGCGTCATCCTCGTGTCACTGGCCTCCCTGGTCGTGCTCGGCGTCCTGATCTTCGTGCTCCACGACGGGGGAGCGACGGTGTTCTGGACCGTGGGCCTGCTGATGACCGTCTTCGTCGGGCCCGCTCAGGCGGCGTCGCGGAGCTTCCTGGCACGGCTGGTCCCCCAGGGCAAGGGCGGAGAGATCTTCGGCCTGTACGCGACCACGGGCCGAGCGGTGTCGTTCCTCGCACCCCTCGCGTTCGGTGGCTTCATCGGTCTCGGTTCGCTCGTCACCGGTGAACAGGACACCCAGTACTGGGGCATCCTCGGCGTGGTCCTGGTCATCGGAGCCGGCTTCGCAGTGATGCTGCCGGTCAAGGAACCGGACACACGCCACCAGTCGTGAGCAGAGGTTCCGCCGACTTGCAGGTATCACCGCGGACGCCAGGGGAGGCGCCGCAGGATACCGCTCTCAGGCGCCGCCGTACTCGAAGTGCCACGGCTCCGGTAGCGCCCCGCCCGCAGCGGCCCAGGACGGGTGGAACCATCCGTAGAGGGGTGCGTTCTGCTTCATCCATACATGGGCCGGTGTGCCGAACTGCTGGACTCCGCCGCACAGGTCGACGGCTCGGCCGAGGCCGTGCCGGCTCGTACCGGGCGTCGCCGCGAAGCGACCGCGTTTGGCCTTCACCGAGTACTGCTCGCTGAGTGATCGGTACGAGTCCGTGACGCAGAGCGGGGTGCCGGTCTGTGCTGCGTAGGCCTGACTGAGTGCATTGAACGCCGCCGCGGCGCGTGGCGCCAGACGCTCACCCGGTGCGCGCCACAGCGGGCAGAGAGCGGTGTCGGGGATCAGCCCATTGGGATGGACACCCGAGTCGTCGGTGCAGGGCTTGCCGACCGTCGCGGTCTCGATCGCCGCAGCCGTGAGTGCGGCCTGGAGCCGGGAGGCTGCCGCCTGTGCCTGCGGGCTGCGGGCTCCGACGAGGATGCCGGCGATTGGCCCGGCCTGCTGGACCTCGGCCATCTGCAGCTTACGCAGATCACCGATCCGGGCGCGCTGCTCGACGATGACCTTGTCGAGCGCGGCCTTGTCGGACTCGATGCTGCGGCGCGCGGTGGTCGCCGTGGCGGCCGACCGCTCGGCGACGGTCGTGAGCCGCTGCTGCTCGGCGGTGAGCGCCCGGACGTCAGCGAGGGCACGGGTGCGCTGGTCGGTCAGGTAGGACAGATCACCGAGCGGGTCGCCGGCCCGGTCGGGCGTCACGGACAGCGCGTCGAGCATCCCGGAGATCTCCACGTCGGAGCCGCCGCCGGTGTACACCGAGAACGCCCAGTCGCGGACCACCGTGCGCGATCGGGCGAGACGGCTCTGGACGTCGGCCAGGTCGGCGCGCGCACGAGCCGCCTCGTCCAGGGCGACGCCTTCGACCTCGCGGGCCTTCGCCAGACGCTCGAGCAGCGCGTTGGACCTGCTGGACAGGGTGTCCATGCGGCGCATCTCGGTGGCGACTCGTGAGTTGGATGCCTCGAGAAGTGCGGCGACGCGCTCGGCTTCGGCGACCTGCGCCGAGAGGTCCACTCTGGTGAGGGGATCGGGTTCCTCCGGCTCCGGCGTCGACTCCGGCATGCGGCTCGGGGATGGTGCGGAGCCCGGCGAGGACGTGCCGGTCGGGGTGGGGGAGGATGCAGTCGGCCGCGGGGACTGGGTGGCGCTCGGCGTCGTGCGGTCGGCGTCACTCTCGTCGCCGGCCGCCGCGGGCGACGACGCCGTGGTTGCGAGGACCAGTGCGGTGAGCGCCGCCGCGACGCTCGGCGCCGCTCGCCGTTGCGCTTCTGTTCGCACGTGGATGACCTGTTTCCGGAAGTGGTGTCGCTGCATCTGGATCGCACGACGCCCTGGGCGGCGCGATGTTTTCCACGATAGGTGACCGCCACGTCATCCGCCGTGCGAAGCGGGCATGCAGGGTCTGAACGGACGATGTGCGTTGTCCACAGGGATGACGACTCGCTCGGGTTCTCCACAGATGTGCGGCGCTGCCTGCCGAAGGCGTGGACGTGCGGTGTGGCGTGGATCGACGCTGGTACCTCAGCCGGCGCCGGCCCGGCAGGGAGGAGCGGGTGGTCGATGTCGGAGGTCAACACGGTGCTGCTCGTCGGACGGGTGACCGCGAGTGGGGAGCCGCGCACGCTGCCCAGCGGCGACACGGTGCGGATGCTCCGGGTCGTCGTCCCGCGCACCGCGTCATCGGGGGCGTCCCATGATCGTGGCAGGCGGCCTCGACGTGCGGTCGACACCATCGATGTGGCGTGTTGGACAGCCGGGGTCCGGCGAATCGCCGAGCGGCTGTCCGTCGACGACGAGGTCGAGGTGCAGGGCTCGTTGCGTCGGCGCTTCTACCGCGCCGGGGGAGCGGTCGGGAGCAGGTACGAGGTGGAGGCACGTCGACTGCGCCGAGTGTCGTCGTCCCGCCGTGGTGGTCGCGCGACCTGAGACGACGTGGTACCGACGAGCGGCCGATCTCGCATCGGCCGGACCGGCTGCCTCAGCGGCGGGTGTCGAGCAGCGAGGTCAGCAGGGCGATCTCGGCCTCCTGGGCCTTGCTGATGGCCGTCGCGAGCGTCCGGACCTCGCTGGTCTCGGCACTCGTGCCCGCGGCATCGGCCATCTCGACGCCACCTCGGTGGTGAGCGATCATCAACTCCAAGAACAGACGCTCGGCGGCGATCCCGTCGGCGGCCTCGAGCTGGTCGAGTTGCTCCGCCGTGGCCATCCCGGGCATGGTCGCGGTGTCGCGATCTGCCGACACCATGCCGCTCATGTCGTGACCTGCACGCCGCATCCACGCCATCGGCGGCTCGCTCGCCGTCTGCGGAAGGCCCCACTGCACGAGCCATCCGTACATCTGGCCCATCTGCTGCTGCTGGCTGGTGAGGATGTCGTACGCGACCGTGCGAAGCTGCTCGTCCTCACTACGGTCACGCACGAGCAGCGCCATCTCCACGGCCTGCGCGTGGTGCGTCTGCATGTCACGGGCGAAGCCGGCGTCGACAGAGGTGTCGGATGGAGCCCGCCCGGCGAGGATCGTCGTACCCGTGCCGATGAGTGCACCGACGAGGAGGGCTATCGCCGCGACGACGATGACGAGCACCGACGGCGTCCGGCGCGCGGCGGCCTCACCCGATCCGTCGACGTCGCCGGCCGGAGCGGTCGCCTCGGCCAGCCCGCGATCAGCGATCACGACGTCGGCGATGGCGACGGGGACGGGGACGGCGGTGCCGTCGGCGACGGGGACGCCGGCGCTGCCGGGGGTAGCTCACCGTCACTGCCTCCGGTGCAGGCAGCGCCGGGCTCGGGCGTCTGCGGGCCCTGTCGATAGGTCGTGATGAACTCCGGCAGGCGAGGGTCGTCGGCGCCGGTGAGCTCGAGCTGCTTTCCCCAGGCAGAGACGACGACCGGCGCGGTCAGGCCCTCATAGGGACTGAGCAAGGTGTAGGTGTCCGGTAGAGCATCGCGCAACGTCTCGAGGTCGGCCTCCGAGGTGCCTGGACGGTAGGTGACCCAGACGGCGCCGTGCTCGAGAGAGTGCACCGCGAGGGTGTTCTCGACCGGGCTGTCGTACTCACCACAGTTGAGCCACACCGGATTGTGCGGCCCGCCGACCGGGGGCGTCTGCTCGTACGTGACCGGTTCGGTGGTGTGATCGCGAGCCACCTCGTAGGTGCGTACCGCCGCCAGACTCGGCGTGCTCGCGATGTCGCGCCACACCGCGAACGCCACGGCTCCGGCGATGAGGACGACGACGGTGACGGCAGCGGTGACGATGGCGATGCGACTGCGTCGGTCCTTCGACTTCTGCGCCTGCCGTAGCTCGTCGATCTTCGCCTGTCGGCCGCGGTTCGTCGTCGCGGACTTCTTGCCCACCGGGTCTCCTCAGAGTGTCGTCGTCGTCGGGCCGGGGACAGATGTCGTCGCGGCCGCGTCCCGGACCAGGGTAAGCCTTATCCAAGCGGCTCGGCGTCGCGCCGATAATCGACATTATGTCGCAGTGCGACTCGAGTCGGTGGAATGGCGGCACGACTGCGCTGCGATGTGCCTCCTCGTGCCGGCTCGGCTCGCCGGAACGGCTTGCCGGAACGGTGGTGCCTACCGACCGCTGGATGAAGCACGTGTCCACACGTGTCAGCGGCTGCCTCCGTAGGCCGCTGGGACGAGGTCCACTCTGGCCTCCCCGGTGATGATCAACCGGAGGATCGCGTCGGCCACCACGTCGGGCGAATCGAAGTCGGCGTCGGCCGTCATGGCTTCGGCGTCCGCACGGCCGGCGCGGATCGACGTGAGAAACTCGGTCGTGGTGGCGAATGGAATGATCGTCGACACCGTGATACCGCTGCCCTGGAGCTCATTGCGCGCGATGGCTGACAGCCGTTCGAGCGCGATCTTCGAGGCGACGTACCCGCCCGTGCCCGGTACATCGGCGAAGGTCGTGCCGGAGCTCACGTTAACGATGGTGCCGGCGCTGCGTTGACGCATGGTCGGGAGAAATGCCTGCATGAGGACGAGCGGTGCGATCAGGTTCAGCTCGAGCACGGCGCGGAAGTCGTCGAGCGAGATCTCCTCGGTCGTGGCTTGAAGACCTTGGCCGGCATTGTTGATCACGACGTCGACGACCCCGAACTCCTCGAGCGCAGCTTGGCGCAACGCCTCCACCTGGGCCGAGTCGGTGACGTCGCACGGCACGGCGACTGCGTAGTGGTCGAGCTGGGTGACGAGCTGGTCGAGGCGGTCGCCGCGCCGGGCGGCCAGGACCAGCCGGGCGCCGGCCCGGGAGGCGGCTCGCGCGGTGGCCGCCCCGATTCCCGACGAAGCGCCGGTGATGACGATGACTGAATCCTCGATCTGCACTGCTCCTCCTGTCTGGTGTCTACCGGGGTCGCGTAGGGCTGGCGACGAGGCGGGCACCGCGGTCCTGTACTTTCGATACTGATCCGTAGCATAACTCGTCGCGACGACTACGCTCGTCAGCGATGGCCTCGACACCGAAGCGCACGACCGAAGAGACCCGAGCCGGACGGCGAACCGGGCGCCCCTACGACCACTCGGTGGATGCTCCGGTGTTGGCCGAAGCCTTGGACCTCCTCGCGCACCGTGACCTCGCACGAGTCACGCTGGACGACATCGCGGCACGCGCCGGAGTGGCGAAGACCACCTTGTACCGGAGATGGGCGTCCAAGGAAGAGCTGGTCCTGGCCGCCATCCGTGCTGCCGGGCGTCCTCCCGAGGAGGAGCAGTTGCCCGACGGTGGATCACTGCGCTCGGAACTGCTCGCGGTGGTCGACTCACCGTGGCTCGGTGGGCCGCAGCGGCGACTGGCCATCTTCGCGGGCTTGGCTGCTGCCGCGCAGACCTCGGAGCGCGTGGCCGAGGTCATCCGCTCTGAAGTGATCGAGCCCTACGTCGCGGTCTACCACCGCCTCCTGCAACGCTCCCTGGACCGTGGAGAGATCGACCCCGAGTTCGAGCCCCGACTGAGCGTTCTCGCGGAGGTGATCCCGGCCATGAGCAGCCATCGTCTGAGCAGTGACCGAGCCATCGACCGAAGTTACTTCGTTTCGGTGGTCGACAACGTCGTGCTCGCCGCTCTCATGCCAGGAGCGCCGCCAACCAGCTCCGACGCAGGTCCTGAGTCGGTGCCGTCACGAGCTTCTCCGAAGCGCGGACAACCGTGACTTTCTCGTCGCGGGACGATCTCCGGTGCTGGAACGCGGCCACGACGACGTATGTCGAGTTCGCCGGTACCGGAAACGACTCGTTCTGGCGGAGGTTCGAGCCGTTTCTCGGTCGATGGACCCCTGCTCGCCCGTGCCGCGTCCTCGATGCCGGGTGTGGACCGGGGTGGCTGACCGATCATCTGGACCGGCGCGGTCACGAGGTGGTCGGGGTGGATGGCAGCGCAGCTCTGGTCGAGCACACCCGCACCCGAAGACCCGACGTGCGTTTCGAGGTCTTCGACCTCACCCGAGGTCTGCCCACCGACGTAGGAACGTCGTTCGACCTGGTCGTCAGCCACATGGTTCTCATGGACCTGCCGGAGATCGCGACATTGCTCGGCGACGTCTCGACGGTCATCGGCACTACCACCGACCTCTCGCGTGGTATGTGAAGCAGTTCGCCGACGCCGGCCTCGCGATCATCGACCTGGACGAGCCACGCACGCCGCCAACCGATGCGAAACCGGAGGCCGCCCGGACCGACGACGATCGATGGTTCGCGGACATTCCCACGATGCTGTCCCTTGCAGCCGGTCCGACTCCTGGCCTCCATAGGCACACCTGACTCGCCGGGACCGAGGCGCACCGAGCTGTCCTCCGCGGTCCAGCACCTGCCGTGTGTGGCGTCGGTGCTGATTCAGGTGCGCAGCGCCGCCGCGAGGGAGCGGACGTCGTCGACGAGGACGGCCATGTCGTCGTCGGTGTGCGCGAGCGACACCAGCCACTGCTCGTCGAGCCCGGGCGGGGTGAGCACGCCGCGGTTGACGCCCCAGAGCCAGGACAACTCGGCCAGCCCGAAGTCGGTGGCCTTGTAGTCGCGGTAGTTGCGCACCGGTGTGGTCGACCAGGTGACGCAGCCCTTGACGCCGAGGCCGACCGTGTGGGCGGGGAGCTCGTACTCGTCGACGATCGCGTCGATCGCCGAGAGGGCTCGCACGTTCACCGCCTCGGCCGCATCGAGCGCGTCGGGCGTGCAGACCTCGTCGACCGCGCGCGCCGCGGCCATGACCAGCGGGTTGCCGTTGTAGGTACCGAAGTGCGCCATCCGGCCGTCGACGACGACCTCCATGACCTCGCGCCGGCCACCGAACGCGGCGAGCGGGAGGCCGCCGCCGATGGACTTGGCGAGCGTGATGAGGTCCGGGCGCACCCCGAGCCGCTGCGCAGCCCCCGCCGGGCCTGCGGTCAAGCCGGTCTTGACCTCGTCGAAGATCAGCACCACCCCGTGCTCGTCGCAGGCCTCCCGCACCCCGGCGAGGTACCCGTCATCCGGCACGACGATGGACAGGTTCTCGATGACCGGCTCGACGACGAAGGCCGCGATGTCGTGACCGTGCTCGGCGAGCACGCGGCGCAGCTGGCCGAGGTCGTTGTAGGCGACGACGTGCACGGTGCCCGGTTCGACGTCGAACGGCACCTCGGGGACCGGGGCGTCGGCCGGACCGATGTCGGCGAGGTCGGGCTTGACCGACACCGACAGCCCGTCGTAGCCGCCGTGGTACCCGCCCTCGATCTTCACGATCGCCTTGCGGCCGGTGTAGGCCCGGGCGCACCGGATGGCGTACATCAGCGACTCGGTGCCGGAGTTGGTGAACCGCAGCATGTCGATCTGGAACCGCTCGCAGAACCGCTCGCTCATCTCGGTGGCCTGTGGCGACGGCGTGACGAACAGGGTGCCGATGTCGGTCAGCGCCTCGGTGACCCGCTGCACCACCGCCGGGTGGAGGTGACCCACGAGCATCGCCCCGAAGCCCATGGACAGGTCGAGCAGTCGGTTGCCGCCGACGTCGGTGAGCCAGGCACCGCGAGCCGCCGCGACCGACACCGGGTACGGGTCCCAGTGCTGGAAGGAGCTCGTGACGCCGAGCGGCAGGGTGCGACTGGCTCGGACGTTGTGCTCCCCCGACGCGCCCGACCAGGACCGGAACCGGTCCCACTCGGCGGCGAGCAACCGCTCGACGGTGGCGGGGTCGACCGGGCGGGAGCTCTCCGGGAGCCGGCGGTAGGTGCGCGGGTCGTGGCCGGGCAGCACGGCGGTGGTGATCGGTACGTCGTGGCTCATCACGGAGTCCCCTCCCCCATCGGGATGGGGATGGTCGTCGGGTAGGTCACCGGATGCGGCACAGCACCACGGATCGCGGGTGCGGCCACGGTATCGGGCTTCGGAATGCCGCGGCAACGTGCGGGCGCAGCCACCGATACCGCGAGCCGTCGTGCCCCGGCTCGCGCGTTACCGGCATCCGCCTACGCTCGGCACCGTGCAGTGCGGTTACTTCGACGCGGGTCGATGCCGCTCGTGCACGTTGATGGGCCGGACCTACGCCGACCAGCTCGCCGAGAAGGTCGCCCGGGTCACCTCGACCCTCGCGCCGTTCGCCGCGTCCACGACCTGGCTGGAGCCGGTGACCTCGCCGGAGTCGCACTTCCGGAACAAGGCGAAGCTGGTGGTGGCCGGACGGCGCGGACGACCCACGTTCGGCATCCTCGACGGGCGTGGTCGTGGCATCGACCTGCGGCGCTGCGGGCTCCACGAGGCCGGGCTGACCGCGACGCTGGACCCGCTGCACCGCTTCGTCGCGGAGCTGGGGATCGCGCCCTACGACGTACCGGCCCGGCGCGGTGAGCTCAAGCACGTCATCGTGACCCACTCCCCTGCCGGCGAGCAGCTGGTGCGCTTCGTGGTGCGCACTCCGGCGTCGGCCGACCTGGTCCGGCGCCACCTGGCCGAGCTGCGCCGGCTGGTCCCCTCGGCCCGGGTCGTCAGCACCAACGTGCTCGCGGAACACAAGGCGGTGCTCGACGGGGACGTGGAGGACGTGGTCACCGAGCAGTCGCTGCTGCCGATGCCGCTGCCCGCGGCCACGCTATTGCTCGCCCCCCGCTCCTTCTTCCAGACCAACACCCAGGTCGCGGCATCGCTCTACCAGCAGGTACGGGAGTGGGCCGACGAGGTCGGCCCGGGCGTCGTGCACGACCTCTACTGCGGCGTCGGGGGCTTCGCCCTGCACCTCGCTGCGCCCGGACGACACGTCGTCGGCGTGGAGTCCTCCGCCGAGGCCGTCCGCGCGGCCGGCGAGGCGGCCCGCCGGATGACGCCTGCGCTCGACGGCGGATCGGTCGCCTTCGTCGCGGCCGACGCCACCGCGGCGGTGGTCGAACCGGCACCGGACCTCGTCGTCGTCAACCCGCCCCGGCGGGGCCTCGGACCGGACCTCGCCGCCCGGCTCGACCGCTCGCCCGCGCGCCACCTCGTCTACTCGAGCTGCGACGTCGACACCCTGGCCCGGGACCTCGGCCGGATGCCGTCGTGGCGTCCCGAGCGCGGTCGCATGGCCGACATGTTCCCGCAGTCCCGTCACGTGGAGGTCGCGCTGCTCCTCGGCCGACGATGACCGCCCGGCAGTACCGTGCAGTCATGGATGCCGACCGGGACTGGGCCGCCTCCGCCGACCGCCTCGCGGTGCGGGCCGTCGCCGACGGCGAGCCCACCCGCTGGTA
>JBOFLR010000699.1:0-1510 GCA_051657965.1 Dermatophilaceae bacterium | reverse complement strand
CGTCGCGCCGAGCGCCCGGGCGTCCCCGGCCTTGGCGTCGCTGCGCGAGATCGCCGTCACGGTGGCACCCATGGCCGCGGCGATCCTCACGCCCAGGTGGCCGAGTCCGCCGATGCCGACCACTGCCACCGCACGGCCGGTGCCGGCACCCCAGCGCCGCAGCGGCGAGTAGGTGGTGATGCCGGCGCAGAGCAGCGGCGCGGCGACGTCGAGCTCGAGGGCGTCGGGGATGCGCAGCACGAACCGCTCGCGCACGACGATCTCCTGCGCGTAGCCACCCATGGTCCACTCGCCGTCGTAGCCCTGCGAGTCGTACGTCTGCACCGCGGGCGCCTCGCAGAACTGCTCGATGCCGTCCTTGCACGGGGCGCAGGTGTCGCAGGAGTCGACCAGCACGCCGACGCCCACCCGGTCACCGACGGTGTGACGGGTGACCTCGGAGCCGACGGCGAGCACCGTGCCGGCGATCTCGTGGCCGACGGTGATCGGGAACCGCACCTCGCCCCACTCCTCGCGCACGGTGTGGATGTCGGAGTGGCAGATGCCGGCGTAGGCGATAGCGATGCGCACGTCATCCGGGCGCAGGTCGCGCCGCTCGATCGTGGTCTGCCGGTGCCCGGAGGTCGCGGAGTCGGCGACGAGGGCGGGCGTCGTGGTCGTCATCCTCGAATCGTAAGCACTCCCCGGCCGGTCAGGGCCGGATGACGGGCCGCAGCGCCGCGGCCACCTCCCGGTACGCGCGGGCCCCCTTGGAGCTCCGGGACGTCGCGAGGATCGAGCGGCCCACCGCGGGCGCCTCGGCGAAGCGCACGGTGCGCGGGATCGGCGGCTCCAGCACCGGGATGCCGTACCGCTCGCCGACGTCGTCGAGCACCTCGCGGGCGTGCACGCTGCGTCCGTCGTAGAGGGTCGGGAGGATGCCGACGACGGTGAGCTTGTTGTTGAGCAGCTTCCGCACGTCGCGCACCGTGTCGAGCAGCTGTCCCACGCCGCGGTGACCGAGCATCTCGCACGGCATCGGGATGACGAGCGCGCGGCTAGCGGTGAGCGCGGCGAGGGTGATGATCCCGAGGGTCGGTGCGCAGTCGAGGATGACGACGTCGTAGCGGCGACGCACCGGGCCGAGTGCCTCACGGATGACGTATTCGCGGGCCGGGCGGGAGAGCAGGACGGCCTCGGCGCCGGCGAGGTCGATGGTGCTGGGCACGAGGTCGACGCCGTCCTCGCACCGGACGATCACGTCGGCGAGCGGTGTTCCCGACACGATGACGTCGTGGATCGAGGCCTGGACGGTGTCGGGGTCGACACCGAGGCTGAAGGTCAGGCACGCCTGCGGGTCGAGGTCGACGAGCAGCACCCGGAGACCTTGTTCGGCGAAGGCGGCCCCGAGCGACGCGACCGACGTGGTCTTGGCCACCCCGCCCTTCTGGTTGGCGAGGGCGAGGATCGTAGCGGTGCGCGAGGGCGCCATCAGGGAGCCTTTCGGGACGGTCCGGGGTCCGCGGGTCCA
>JBOFLR010000698.1:0-1735 GCA_051657965.1 Dermatophilaceae bacterium | reverse complement strand
AGGCCTGTTCGGGCGAGTCGTCGCCGGCGATGTCCTCACGCACCGTCTCATACCCGGCGAGTGCCTCGCGTGCACGGTCGCGGGCCTGATGCAGCAGCGACTCGACCTCGCCGTTCGGCAGCTGGCTGCCGAAGAACAGGCGCAGCAGCAGGCCGTTGCGCGGGGGAGTGGAGACGTGCGGCTCGGCCAGCAGCTCGCGAAGCCTCGCCGTCCCTGCGGCGGTGATCTCCAGCGCCGAGCCGGAGGTGCGCCCTGCGCCGGATCGTCGGACGAAGCCGTCACGCTCGAGCCGCGCGAGGGCGGGATAGATCTGGCCGAAGCTCTCGCTCCAGAAGTGGCCGAGGGTCTCGGTGATGAGGCGGCGTACCTCGTAGCCCGTCATCGGTCCGGTGGAGAGGGCGCCGAGGACGGCGAGGTCGGTCTGAGATCGTCGTGGCACAGCCATCATGATATCTGGTAGAAACATATCTATGAGATATCTCAGCGGTGTCCAGCCGACGGATCGGGTCGTCCTCACTACCTGCCTCACCGGTCTGGCGGCATTCCAGGCCGCTCTGGCGGCGGGCGCACCATGGGGAGCCGCGGCGTACGGCGGCGCGCACGAGGGCGTGGTGCCAGCCCACCTCCGTGCGACCTCGGCCATCGCCACCGTGATCTGGGGTGCCGCCGCCGTTGCCGTGCATCGTGAGCTGCCCCGGTCGGTGACTGGGCGGCGGGTGCTGCTGCGCTCGCTCACCGTGGTGTTCGGCGTCGGCGCTGTCGTCAACCTCGCCTCACCGAGCCTGCCGGAACGGATGCTGTGGGCGCCGGTCGGCCTGGTCGCGGCCGGCACCTCGTGGCGGCTCTCTCGTGCGGAGACCGGTACGCTCCGCCGCGACCGAGCCGAGACCGCTGCGGGGGCTCGATGACCTTGCCGCTCACGGTGCGGGCGTTCGCCGAGACCGACCGACCAGTGCTCGTTTCCCTCTTCGCCGAGGCCGGCCGCGGTTCACCGACCGGATCGCTGTGGGGCGATCCCGCCTCCGAGGCGGCGGTCTACCTCGACCCCTACGTCGATCACGAGGCGGGGACAGTGCTGCTCGCGACCGCTGGCGGGCGGCCCGTGGGCTACCTCGCCGGCTGTATCGACAGCACCCGGTTCCCGAGTGAGGACGAGCGCTTCACCCGAGCCGTCCGCGAGCACCGGCTCATGCGCCGGACCGCACCGATGGCGTTCTTCGCGCGGAGCCTGCTCGACCTGGCGCGAGCCCGGGTCCGTCGGCAGGCGGTCGCCGGCGAGCTGGTCGACTTCAGGTGGCCGGCACATCTGCACCTCAACGTCGTACCCGAGTACCGGGGCGCCGGTGCGGCTCCTGCGCTGATGGAGGCGTGGCTCGACCATTGTCGATCCGCCGGGTCGCCGGGCTGCTATCTGCAGACTCTCGTCGAGAACGCGCGGGCGATCGCCTTCTTCGAGCGGTGCGGCTTCCGCCGGCATGGTCCGACACCCCCGGTTCCGGGCGTCCGAATCGGCGGTCGGCGCGCGCATCAGCTGACGATGACCATTGGCCTGCTGCCCGAGTCGTAACAGCCCGGTCGACGCCGGATCCGCTGGCCGCTCATCGCCGCATCCGCAGGCCGCGCGGGGTGAGGTGGAAGCCGGCGGCCTCGAGCGCCGCGACGACCGGATGGGCCGACCCCAGCAGCTGGCCTCCGTCGGCCTTCTCGACGGTGAGCCGGCCGAGGTGTCCGGCCC
>JBOFLR010000697.1:0-1612 GCA_051657965.1 Dermatophilaceae bacterium | reverse complement strand
GAGACGACGCGCAGCACGAACCACTCGCCCGGGCGCCAGGGCAGGTCGGCCCGGTCGAGCAGCTCGACGGTCCTGCTGGTCGACTCGCGGCCGGCCATCACCTTCTCGCCGAGGCCGACGAGCTGGTCGGAGATGGCCGCGGTCTGCGAGGTGCGCCGCGCCGCCCGCAGTCGGTCCGCGCCGCTGCCGTAGGCGTCGAGCTCGGAGAGCCGCTCGTGCCGGGCCGAACGGAACGCCGGGGCCGCAACGACGACGACGATCACCACCAGGGCCACGCCGATCAACCCGGCGGCGACCGGCAGCAGCCAGGTGCTGGTCGTCACCGGAGCGGATGCCGAGGACGCCTGCACCACAGCGGGTTTCGCATCAGCCGGGCCGAGGAGGAGCGAGGCGGAGGTCTCGAACGCGGCGCCACCGGCCGTGCCGGTGAGTGTCAGGTCGGTGCGGCCGGCCGACTCGGTGGGCCGGGTGATCTCCCACCGCAGCTGGGTGGCCAGCGAGGTGGCCGAGTCGGTGAACGCCTTGGTCACCTGGGCCTTGTCGGCGGCCGGCACCATGGTGCCCCGGCCCGCGGCGGCCAGCTCCTGGAGGGTGGTGCGGGCGGCGGGGTCGTCGGTGAACGCCACGACGTCGAGACGCAGCTGCGCGGCGCGCACGGCGTCGAGCGCAGTGCGCCGCTCCGCGGCCGCGGCGGCCGGAGCCTTCGGCACCGTGTTCACGCCGTCGCCGAGCAGCACGATGCTGCGGTCGCCCTTGCCCTGGAGCAGGCCGACCGCGCTGCGGACGCCTCCGAACAGTGCGGTCTCGCCGTCGGACCGGAGGCCGTCGACGATCCGCTGTACGGCGGCGTGGTCGGCGGTGGGGCGCAGCCGCACTTGTACGCCGTCGGCGAAGGAGACCACGCCCACGGCCACGTCATCCGGCACCGCGGCGAGATAGGTGGCCACCGCGGAGCGGACGACCGCCATCCCGGAGTCGCCCATCGAGCCGCTGGTGTCGATGACGAGCACCGCGGTGCGCCGGGCCTTCTCGACGGCCGAGATCTCGACATCGACGGGCTTCCCGCCCAGCTCGGCCCGCAGCGCGCTGCTGTCGATGGCGAGCGGGGTGGTGCCGGCGCGCACCGACAGCAGGCCGCTCGCGCCGGCCGCGTCGACGGTGACGTCGGTGAGGGTGGCCACGGGCCCCTCCGCGGCGACCGCGGGGGCGACGACGCCGAGGGCCGTGCCGGCCGCGACGCCGAGCGACGCGAGCGTGCGGGCCAGCCGCCGCGCCGGGCCGCTCACCCGGCTCACCGGAGCCGGAGTCGCCCGGCTCATCGGAGCGAGAACAGGGTCGGGGGCAGCTCGATGCCCTGGTCGGCGAGGTCCTGGGTGAACTTCGGGCGCAGCCCGGTGCTCTTCAACCCGCCCCGGAACTTGCCGCGCTCGTCGCGGCCGGCGGCGTAGTCGAAGGTGAAGATGTCCTGCAGCGTGATGACGTCGCCCTCCATGCCGACCACCTCGGTCACGGCCACGACCTTGCGGGTACCGTCCTTGAGGCGGGCCTGCTGGATGACCAGGTCGACCGCGCCGGCCACCTGCTCGCGGATGGCGCGCACCGGCAGGTCGAC
>JBOFLR010000696.1:0-1510 GCA_051657965.1 Dermatophilaceae bacterium | reverse complement strand
GCGAGGGCCATGACCCGCCGACCGACCGCGGTCGACCCGGTGAACGACGTCATCGCGACGTCCGGGTGGCCGACCAATGCCTCGCCGGCGACCGGCCCGGTGCCCGTGACGACGTTCACGACCCCTGCCGGCGCGCCGGCCTCGGTGAACGCTTCGGCGAACAGCAGCGCCGTCAGCGGCGTGATCTCGGCCGGCTTGAGCACGATGGTGTTGCCGGCGGCGATGGCGGGCAGCACCTTCCACGCCGCCATCTGCAGCGGGTAGTTCCACGGCGCGACCGACCCGACCACGCCGATCGGCTCCCGGCGCACGGATGACGTGTGGTCGCCGCTGTACTCCGCGCTCGCCATCCCGTCGAGCCGCCGGGCGGCGGTACCGAAGAACGCGGTGTTGTCGACCGTGCCGGGCACGTCGAACTCGCGGGCCAGGCGGATCGGCTTGCCGGCCTGGCGCGACTCGAGCCGGGCGAGCTCTTCGGCACGCTCGTCGAGCAGCCGGGCGGCGGCGAGCAGCACGGTCGAGCGTTCCACGGGCGTCGCGCGCGACCACTCCTCGAAGGCGGATGACGCCGCGACGACCGCCGCGTCGACGTCATCCGGCCCGGCGAGAGCGACGGTCTCGATGGTCTCGTCGGTGCTCGGGTCGAGCACGTCGAAGCGCTCGCCGGTGCTGCCCTCGCGGCGCTCGCCGCCGATGTACTGGTGCATGCGCGCGAGCATACGAGCCGCTACCGTCCGGTCGCCATGGTGCGCGGCGACCGGACGGCTCACCAGCTGGACTTGGTGACTCCCGGCAACTCGCCGCGCAGCGCCATCTCGCGCAGCCGCACACGGGACAGTCCGAACGAGCGATACACCGCCCGCGGCCGGCCGTCGACGACGTCCCGGTTGCGCACGCGGGTGGGCGACGCGTCGCGGGGGAGCCGCTGGAGAGCGGCCCGGGCGGCCACGCGGTCGTCCTCCGACGCGTGCGGGTCCACCGCGGCCTTCTTGAGGGCAGCCCGCTGCTCGGCGTACCGGGCCACCACGACCCGGCGCTGCGCGTTCTTCGCGATCAGGCTCTTCTTCGCCATCAGCGGCTCTCCTTGAACTCGACGTGCCGGCGGATCTTCGGGTCGTACTTGCGCAGCACGAGCCGGTCGGGGTCGTTGCGCCGGTTCTTCTCGGTGACGTAGCTCGTACCGGTGCCGGCGGTCGAGCGCAGGACGATCTTCGGGCGGACGTCGTTGCCCTTCTTCGCCATCAGACCTTCACCCCCCGGCGCAGGATGTCGCGCACGACGGCGTCGATGCCCCGGGCGTCGATGGTGCGGATGCCGCGCGCGCTCACCGTGAGCGTGACGTTCCGGCGCAGGCTCGGCACCCAGTAGCGCTTGGTCTGGACATTGACGTCGAACCGCCGCTTGGTACGGCGGTGCGAGTGCGAGATGCGGTGGCCGAAGCCCGGCGTGGCGCCGGTGACCATGCAGGTGCGGGACACGGAAGAGACCTCCTGGAGGGCCACGTTGCGAC
>JBOFLR010000695.1:0-1694 GCA_051657965.1 Dermatophilaceae bacterium | reverse complement strand
ACGCGGCCCCGGCAACCCTGCCGATGAGTGGCACCCGTGGGTCGTGCGCGAAGGTCAGGGTGGGCCGCTCGCGGGTCACCGCGTTCCTGGGTCTTCTACCGACCGCAGAGGAGGTCGACGGCGAGGTCCGCTGGGCACTCGTCATCCGGACTGAGCCAGCGACACGAGCCGCCCGCCGGGGTGGTCCCGACGGAGCCGCACAGTTCAGGCGACCGGAGGACTGACGGCGGGCGGCGCGGCGTTCGCCGGCCCGCGGGACCGGCGTCGGAGCCACACCGCGAGCGGGCCGAGGACCACCGCGACCGCGACGGCGAAGGGGAGCAGCGCGCCGGCGGCGGTGAGCAGCACCGCGACCGACGCGGTGAACGCCTCCCAGCCCGCCGTCAGACCCGCGAGGAAGCCCGTGTCGTCGGTCTCCTCCTCGGGCGTGGCCTCGCCGTCGGTGCTCAGCCGCACCGTGACGGGGGAGAGGGCGGTGGCGTCTTCCAGGGCGGCGAGCTGCCCTTGGAGCGCCTCGAGGTCGGCCTGGCGGCGGGAGAGCTCGGCCTCGAGGCCGACGACATCGGCCAGCGTGGTCGCCTGGGACATCAGCGCACGCACCCGCTCGACGCTGGCCTTGGCCGACTCCACCCGCGACTCGATGTCGACGTACTGCGCGGTGACGTCCTCGGTGGAGCTGGTGCGGGTGACGACCGCGCCGACCTTCGAGATGTCGTCGAGCGTGCCGTCGAGCTTGTCCGACGGCACCGAGATCGTCACGGTGCCGGACGCCGGCCTGGTGCCGCCGTTCTCGGCGGCCGCGGTGTCGGTCGAGATCTCCTCACCGACGACGAGGCCGCCGGCCGCGGTGGCGATGGTCCGCACCCGCGAGGCCGCCGCCGCCACGTCCTCGACCTCGAGCGCCACGTCGGCCCGGCGGGTCAGCTTGCGCTGCGCCACCGCGGCGGCGGCGTCGACCCGCGCCGCCGACTCGGGCCGGCCAGTCGCCGGTGCCTTCTCGGCGCGGTCTGCGCCGCCCTCCTCGGTGAGGGACCGACCACCTCCGTCCTCGGCGGTGCCGGTCGTGGCATCGGAGTCGTCACTCGTGCTGCAGGCACCCACCATGGCGATCGTGAGGGCCGCGGCGAGCGTGACGGCGGCGAGACGGGCGGGGCGTGGCCTGGTGCGCATGGTGACTCCTTCGTCGGTAGGTGCTGCTCCGCGACTGGGGCGCCTCAGTACGCCGGTGGGTTCCTGTGCACCGGTCTCGATCCGGTCACGGATGCCGCCGCGCGCGGAGGTCGAGGACCGCCCACCCCCGGTTCTGGCCCGGTGGGCACATGAGACGCTGGAGACATGCTCCACCCCGTGCGTGCGGCCCCCCGCGTGGTCGTCGTCGGGGGCGGGATCGCCGGGCTCGCCGCCGCTCTCGACGTGCTCGAGGCGGTTCCTCTCGCCGAGGTCACGGTGCTCGAGGGGTCGGATCGGTTCGGAGGCAAGCTGCGCCTCGCCGAGGTGGGTGGGCACGCCGTCGACGTCGGGGCCGAGGCTGTGCTCGCCACCCGGTCGGAGGTCACCGGCCTCGCGGCACGGGTCGGTGCCGCCGCCGACCTCGTCGCCCCGTCGATCACGGCCGCCTCGGTGTGGAGCCGGGGAGCGCTGCATCCGCTGCCACGCCGCACCGTCATGGGTGTGCCCACGCAGCCCGCTCTCGC
>JBOFLR010000694.1:0-2480 GCA_051657965.1 Dermatophilaceae bacterium | reverse complement strand
GGTCAGGAGCCGCAGTCGAACGGCGGCCAGCCTGGAGCGCTGCTCGTCGGCGAACGGTCCAGGGACGTTGGCGAGCGCCTCGTCCCCGGTCCAGAGCGACAGTGCCTGGTCGAGCAGGGCGATCGCCCTCGAGTCCTGGCCGGCCAGGCGCGCGTCGTCGGCCTCGGAGGAGAGCTGCCCGAGGATGTCCTCGTCGACGATCAGTGCCTCCGGACGAACCGCGTAGCCGGCCGAGCTGCTCCGGACGACGTCGTGCCCGAGCACCCGGCGGAGCCCGGAGACGTAGGTGTGGACACTGCCCCGCGCCGTGGTCGGCGGGTCGTCCCCCCAGACGCTGTCGACGAGCCATTCGTGCGTGACCGTCTGGCCCGCCCGGAACACCAGAGCGGCCAGGACGGCACGCTGCTTGGGCGCGCCGATGTCGAGCTCATCGGCGCCCTCGCGAATGCACAACGGCCCCAGGACCTGCACCGAGAGCGTCATCCCGGACCGCCGGACCTCGGTCGGAGGGGACCCGGGGGCGGCTCACGCCGCGGCATCGTGTCTCCACTCCGGCTGTCTGGCTACTCGGTATGCACGTCCCACACCTCAGGCTAGGCCGGACGTGCGAGGTCGACAACTCGGTCCGACATGCGGCCGGTCGAGCCCGCAGTACCGCCGGCAGGTCGCCACGGACGTCGTTCTGATGTGTGATCGCTCCTGCGAGAACCGAGATCGCGGACGGATCGACCCTCGTGTGAAAGGTCGGATGCAGTGGCGGTGATAGGTGGGGTGTGAGGACGAACGCGAGGTACCCCCACGGTGCGGAGGTTCGATGATGAGCGAGGTGGTCGTGGCAGCGCCGACACGCGACGAGGACTGGCTTCGTGGCCTGATCGCCGAGCACCAGCGCCACGTCAAGGCATACGCCCGCCGACGGCTGTCGGCCGAGGATGCCGACGAGGTGGTCGCCGACGTGTTCGCCATCGCCTGGCGCCGTCGTGCCGAGATGCCCGCCGATGTCCCGGTGCTGGCCTGGCTGTATGGGGTGGCTCGGAACCGGATCAGCCTGATCGAGCGATCGGAGCAGCGTCGTTCACGGGTGACGCAGCGGCTGTTCGCCGACCGGACGGCGCTCGTGGGTGTCGTGGACACCGGTGGTGTGGGTTCGTCATCCTCCGGTGTCGAGGACCAGGCGGCCCGGGTGCGGCAGGCGCTGGCCACGCTGAGGCCGGCGGAGCAGGAGGTGCTACGCCTGCTGACCTGGGAGGAGCTGAGCCACCACGACGCGGCTCACGTGCTGCAGTGCTCCGTCAACGCGGTCGCGATCCGCGCGCACCGGGCCCGTCGCTCGCTCGCGCAGGCCCTACTCCGACTCGCACCGACCGGGAGGTCGTCATGAGGAATCGCCACTCGCCGGACCCTCGGCGGGACAGCTCGGTCGACGCGCTGATGCGGGCGGCCAACCCGGTCGACGTCTCGGAGCTGCCGGTTCCGAGCACCACCGACATCACCACACTCACAGAGGAGATCATCATGTCCGTTGTCCACACCGATACCCGAGACGACGTCACCGAGCTCGACGAGGTCTCGACCCGCCGTCGAGGTCGTGGCCGATCGATCACGAGGCGAGTGGTGCCCGCGGTGGCGGCAGCAGCGATCGGCGTCGGCGGGGTGGTGGCCTGGAACGTGACCCAGGCACCGACCGCGAGCGCGGCGGCGTTCCGCGAGGCCACGCTCGAGGCGGCCACCCAGGCGAAGGGCGGCGTGCGGTGGACCACGACGCTGGACTACCGCACCGTCACTGCCGACGGGCAGCCGGGGCCGGGTGATGTGTCGATCGCGATGTCGGGCAGCTGGGACGGTCAGGACATGTCGATCAGCCGTCGCACGTCGGTGGACCTCCCCGACTCCGATGACGACGATCCTGCGACCATCTTCGTGGAGGCCGGCCGGACCGGCTACCTGTCGCTCAACGGCGAGCCGTGGGAGGGCCCGTTCACGGCATCCGATCTCGAGATGGAGCGTGATCCCTTCCGGGATGCCGACCCGGCGGTCGGGCTGGCCGACCTCGCCGCGGCCGGTGGGGTCACCCCGAGCGGGACTGCGACGCTGCCGGACGGAGCGAGCGCCGACCGCTACCTGGTGAGCGACATCGCCTCCCGGGACGACCTGCCCGGTCTGCTGGTCGCGCTCGGTGTCGGCGTGGTGTTCGACGACGAGGTCGCGAGCGCGTTCGGCCCGAACCCGACGACGGAGGTGCTCGTCGACGAGACCGGTCAGGTGCGCCAGGTGCGGTTGTCCCACACGCCCGCCGCCGACGGCCAGCAGGAGACCGGTGTGCAGCAGGTGAGCGCCACGGTGGACTTCACCCAGTACGGCGAGGTCGGCGACCTCACCGCGCCGGAGCCCGGGTCGCCGGGTGCACCGGTGAACTGAGCTGGTCCAGGCTCGTCCGCGGGCCGACGACGAGTCGGGGTGGAACCCTCACGAAGGGTTCC
>JBOFLR010000693.1:0-3508 GCA_051657965.1 Dermatophilaceae bacterium | reverse complement strand
GAGGCGAAGTACGCCAAGTTCGCCTACTCGACGGCGTTCGGGTTCAGCGTCGCCACCGGCTCGCTCGGAGTGGGGCAGGTCGCTCCGGACAGCATGCTCGCTCTCAGCGACGACACCGGCGGCTCGGCATCCCACTTTCGCGTCCGCGAGGCCGCGGAAGAGTGTTCGGCTCGAGAGGGGATGGTCCACTCTCGCTGGTCCCCCTGGCCGGACGTCCACATCGACACGTGGCTGTGGGCCGTGCTGCCCTGGCACCTCCGGCTGCACCGAGTCCGCAGCGACCGGCAACTGACCGGGGTCGAAGGCGGGTGGGCGATCGCCCGCCCGTCCGACCTCGCCGCCGCCACGACCCGCGCCGGCGCGGCCGGGGTGGTCTGCGGTGCCGGGCAGAGTGCCGTCCTCGACCTGACGGTCGACCCGGCAGCGGGCCGCCGGACCGGCCGGGTCGAGCTGCTCTCCCCCGGCGCGAACCTGATGACGTCGCGAGCGTGCCTGCCGACGCTCGTCGGCCACCTCGAGCCCGGAGAGCACTGGCTCGGCTGCGCCGTGCTCGGCGTCTCGGACCCGGCGATCGTCCGGCCCGGCTGGGCCGACGAGGGTCCCGCGCTCGAGGCGGCGCTCCGCAGTGTCGCGGCATCCGTGACCACCGGCCGTACGGCATCGATTCGGTCGGCCGCCAGCACCGCTGGCCGGCCAGCCGACCCGATCCCGGTCGCGGGCGTGCAGCCGGCCGCGAAGGACCTGCCATGACGCACATGACGGATGACGACCGCGCTACACCGAGACGGCTCGGAGCGTCCACCCTCGGCGCGCCGGACGAGCCGCTGCCCACCGTGCTCGACGGACTCCGCCGAGCCGGGGTCGCCGCAGTGGAGCTGCGGGTCGGCCCCGAGCAGCCCGTCGACGCCGCCAGTCCTGAACCGGTACGGCGGCGCGTGCGCGAGCTGATCGCCGGTCATGGCCTCGAGGTGCTCGCCGTCGCGTCCTACGTCCGCCTCGGGCAGGGCGAGGACACCACCGCGGTGGTCGACGACCTGGAGCGGCACCTCCACCTGGCGGCCGATCTGGGAGCCCGATTCGTGCGGGTCTTCCCCGGCGCACCGGACGCGGCCGGCGGCGACGACGTGGTGATGATCGACCGCCTGGCGAGGGTGGCCGACCGCGCCCAGGCGATCGGCGTCCGTATCGCGCTGGAGACCCACGACTCGCACCCTCGGGGTGAGGATGTCGCCCGCCTGCTGGACCAGGTCGGTCACCGGTGGATCGGGGCCATCTGGGACTTCGCCCACCCGTTCCGGCACGGCGAGCCGCCGGAGCAGACCTGGGCCCATCTCGGCCGTCACCTCATCGCCGGCGCCGGCTACGTCCAGGTCAAGGACCTCGACATCCGCACACGTCGCCCAGCCCTGATCGGCTCCGGCGATCTCCCCCTGGCCCGGACGCTGCAGGTGCTCGACGCCGGCGGCTACCGGGACGTGCTGTCTCTCGAGTGGGAGCGGGCCTGGTACCCGGATCTGCCTCCACTCGAGGACGCTCTCGCCTCCCTCCTCCACTGGCTGGAGCCGGCGGCCCGACCGCACTGACCGACGGCTGCGGGGGCCGGCTCTCCGGTCAGATCGTCTGTCACATCTCACCATCGCGCCCGATCGTCGGCGTGACGCGGCATCCGCTCGACGAGGCGTTCGTAGGATCAGGTCATGCACGGACGCCGACCCGTGACATGGCGACTGCTCGACATCCTCGACTGCTTCAGCGCTCAACGACGCCGGATGACGCTCTCGGAGATCGCTCGCAGCGCTGGGCTTCCCTTGGCGACCGCTCACCGGCTGGTCGCGGTGCTCACTGCGTGGGGTGCATTGGACCGCCAGCCGGATGGCACCTACGCCGTGGGTCGACACCTGTGGGAGGTCGGTCTGCTGGCTGACGTCCAGTCCGAGCTGAAGCAGGTCGCCGCCCCGTTCCTGCAGGACCTCTACCTGACCACTCGCGAGAGCGTGTACCTCGCGGTCCGCGACGGGACCCAGGCCCTCTACGTCGACCGGCTGGCCGGTCGGGTCCGACCGCCGATCATGGCCGAGGTGGGCAGCTGCCTGCCGCTGCATGCCACCGGTGTCGGCAAGGTCCTCCTGGCTGCGGCACCGCAGGCCGTGGTCGACGCGGTGCTCGCCGACCTCCAGCCGGTGACGCCGTATACGATCACGGACCCGATCCAGCTGGGCAGCCAGCTCGCCGGCGTACGGCAGCGAGGCTTCGCCCGAACCTGGCAGGAGATGGGCTGCGGGACGGCATCGGTGGCCGTGCCGGTCAAACGCAACGCCGACGAGGTCGTCGCCGCAGTCGCACTGGTCACCGCCGACCTCCGGCGCGACCTGTCCCGGATGGTGCCGGCCCTGCAGGTCTCGGCCAGCGGCATCGCTCGGACGCTACGCGAGCAGCACGTGCCGTGATCCGGCTCCGGTCGACTGGCCTCACGTCGACGCCGGTCTTCCGCTGGGTGGAAGAGCCGCACCATCCGTCCGATGGCCGCCAGTAACGTCCGGCGCCATGACCGACAGGGCGCGGCTCCCTGACAACGAGATGGGCTCGGTGCCGAGAGACTTCCCGGTGACCGGCCGGATCGAGCGCGCCCGCTCGCTCGCCGTCGGCGTCCACGAGCTGAGAGTGCAAGTTGCCGGCGTCGCCCTCACGTGGCAACCCGGCGCTCACGTCGACATCGGGGTCGGCCCTGGCGAGGTGCGCCAGTACTCTCTGTGCGGTGATCCGGAGGACGACGTCCTTACCCTCGCCGTCCAGCTCGAGCCCGATGGACGCGGTGGGTCGCAGGAGATGCACCGCCTCGGCATCGGTGATGACGTCACCGTCCACACCCTCCGCAACACCTTCCCGCTGCTTCCGGCGGAGCGCTACCGATTCGTCGCCGGTGGCATCGGGATCACTCCCTTCCCCCCGATGCTGCGCGCGGCCGTCCGGGACGGGGCCGACGTCCAGCTCCTCTACGGTGGCCGGACGCGATCACGGATGGCCTATCTCGACCGGCTGGTAGAGGAGTACGGCGAGCGGGTCGCGATCTGGCCCGAGGACGAGTTGGGGCGTCCGCCGCTGCACGACTTCCTCGCCGACCTCGACGCTGCCACCCACGTGTACGCCTGCGGCCCTGACGGCCTGCTCGATGCGGTCGCCGCGGCCACCTCCGAGCTGCCCGACGGCCGCGTCCACATCGAGCGGTTCGAGCCGGCGGCCCGTGGTCCGGTCGACGACGGGCAGGCGTTCGAGGTGCGTTGCGCGACCAGCGGGATGACGCTCGCCGTCCCCTCGGGGCAGACCGTGCTCGGTGCTGCCCGCGAAGCAGGCATTCGGGTGCTGTCGTCCTGCCGCGAGGGTAGCTGCGGGACGTGCGAGACCTCGGTGCTCGCCGGTGTTCCCGATCACCGCGACAGCTACCTCACCGAGGAGGAGCGCGCGGCGAACGACTCGATGATGATCTGCGTCTCCCGCTCCCACGACCGCC
>JBOFLR010000692.1:0-2198 GCA_051657965.1 Dermatophilaceae bacterium | reverse complement strand
ACGATCGCCCGGGTGAGCAGCAGCCGAGCGGCGGCCAGCGCCTCCTCGCCCAGCAGCGGCGGCACCAGCTCGTCGAGCCGGGTGGAGATGTGACGCACCCGCCCGGCGAGCTCGGCCGGTATGCCCTGCAGGTCCAGGGATGCAGGTGCTAGCGGTTCGGCGTCGAGCTGTTCGAGAGCGTCCGCACCGCCGACCAGGTGCTCCAGCCACAGCAGCTGGCGCTCATGCTGGGGCGGCTCAGGCGGCGGTGATGGCGGCGGGGGCGGCGGTGATGGCCACTCTCCCCGGCCGCGCAGCTCGAGGGCGACGCACTCGTAGTCGCTGCCGTTCACGGGCCGACGCACGACATCGACGACCTGGTCGCCGATGAACACCACCTGGGTCAGCGCTCCGAGGTCGACCGGCGAGCGGTCGTCGACCGGCGAGCGGTCGTCGTACCGTCCATCGCCGGCCGGGTCCTCGTAGCGACCGAGGTCGCCGGAGTCGGGATACGGGCCGATGCCGTAGGACTCTGGATGCCGGCCGGGGTCGTCGGCCTCCGGAAAGCCCTGGCGCCGCCTGCCGAACCTCAGCACCTCGCCGAGCAGCTCGTCATCCGTGCCGTCGTGCATGTCGACTCCCCTGTCCACCGGTGCCGACCCGGTCGGCGACACCTCGCGAGAACCGTGCCATGACAGACCGATCGCGCAGCGAGGTTTCCACAGGCTGTCCACTACGGGTTCGACCGGATTGCGTCTCGATGCGCACTGCTGGTGTATTGATGCACTGCGCACCACCGTCACTCTCGACGACCAGCTCCTGCACGCCGCCAGGCCGATGGCCGCCGACGAGCGGCGCACCGCGAGCAGGCGTTGCGGGACCACCTCGCACAGGCTGCCCACGCCGAGACCCGCCGGCGGACGAACGTCGACCTGCCCGTCTTCGACGGCGCGATCGATGTCGATATCGACGACGACCGGGCGACACGCGAGGCCATGGAGCGGGGGTGATCGACGTCGACGTCGACGTCTTCGTCAGTGCGGCCCGCCGTGCCGCCCGGCCACCCCGTCGTGCGTCTGTTGAGCGCGACGCCCTGACGCCGGCAGCGCGGCTAGCCTGGCGACCGTGAGCGCGATCCCAGGAGTGAGCGAGACCTTCCACCCAGACGCCTGGGATGACGTGCCCGGGTTCGACGACCTCACCGACGTCACCTACCACCGAGCGCGCGAAATCGGCTGTGTCCGAATTGCGTTCGATCGGCCCGAGGTGCTCAACGCCTTTCGACCGCACACCGTCGACGAGCTGCACCGCGTGCTCGACCATGCCCGCCGTACCCCCGACGTCGGCGTGGTCCTGCTCACCGGAAACGGCCCCGGCCCCGCCGGCACCGGCAGCGCGGGGAAGTGGGCGTTCTGCACCGGAGGCGACCAGCGCATCCGGGGGCGCTCCGGCTACCAGTACGCCGCCGACCCAGACGGCGACGCCACGTCATCCGGCATCGACGAACGCCGCGCCGCTGCCGAGGGAGGGCGGCTGCACATCCTCGAGGTGCAGCGCCTCATCCGCACCATGCCCAAGGTCGTGGTCGCCGTCGTCGGCGGGTGGGCCGCAGGCGGCGGGCACAGCCTGCACGTCGTGTGCGATCTCACGCTCGCCTCCCGCGAGCACGCCCGGTTCAAGCAGACGGATGCCGATGTCGGCTCCTTCGACGGCGGGTACGGCTCGGCCTACCTCGCAAAGACGGTCGGGCAGAAGGCCGCCCGGGAGATCTTCTTCCTCGGCCGCACCTACTCTGCCGAGGACATGCACCGGATGGGCGCGGTCAACCTCGTGGCCGACCACGCCGACCTCGAGGCCACCGCGCTCGGCGTCGCCGGCGAGGTCATGGGCAAGAGCCCGCAGGCGATCCGGATGCTGAAGTTCGCGTTCAACCTCGTCGACGACGGTCTCATGGGCCAGCAGGTGTTCGCCGGCGAGGCTACCCGGCTCGCGTACATGACCGACGAGGCGGTCGAGGGCCGCGACCAGTTCCTGCAGAAGCGCGACCCCGACTGGTCCCCCTTTCCCTGGCACTTCTGATGCGCGGCGGCTCTGCGCGGGCCGGGCTTCCTCGGCGTGGTGTGCGGCGGAACGTTGCAGCGGGCGATGTTGCTCGGCCACGCCGGAGAACGGCTGCCGCGTACGCTGTCGCCATGACCGCCGGAATGGACGAGATCACA
>JBOFLR010000691.1:0-8380 GCA_051657965.1 Dermatophilaceae bacterium | reverse complement strand
GCCGCGTGGTCGACCCGCAACGGCTCGAGAGACAGGCCCTCGCCGGCGGGGAAGCGTCGCATGGCCTGCTCGCTCCGGCCAGTCACCGGCTCAGGCGTTCGGGTGGATGCCGACGTCACCGTGCGCGGAGACCTCGTGCACCAGGTCGACGACGCGGGTCAGCACCTCGGGGTCGGTGTCGGGCAGGACACCATGGCCGAGGTTGAACACGTGCCCCGGTGCGACCCGCCCCTCGTCGAGGATCTCGCGCACCCGGCGCTCCACGGCATCCCACGGGGCGAAGAGCAGCGCGGGGTCGAGGTTGCCCTGAAGTGCCCATCGGGCACCGGTCCGTTTCGCGGCATCCGCGAGCGAGACCCGGAAGTCGACCCCGACGGCCTCCGCGCCGGCCTCGCCCATGCAGGCCAGCAGCTCACCGGTGCCGACCCCGAAGTGGATGCGCGGCACGTCGAGATCGGCGACCGCGGCGAGCGCCACGGCGGAGTGCCGCTGCACGAAAGTCAGGTAGTCGGCCCGGCTCAGCGCGCCGGCCCAGGAGTCGAACAGCTGCACCGCCGACGCACCCGCCTCGGCCTGCACCCGCAGGAACGCACCCGAGATGCGGGCGAGCCGAGCGCACAGGTCGTGCCAGAGGGCCGGGTCGCCGTGCATGAGCGCCTTGGTGTGCTCGTGGTTCTTCGACGGTCCACCCTCGACGAGGTACGACGCCAGCGTGAACGGCGCCCCCGCGAACCCGATGAGGGGCGTGCCCCCCAGCTCGGCGGTGAGCAGACGCACCGACTCGGCGATGTCCGGCACGTCGTCCGCCTCGAGATCGCGCAGTGCGGCCAGGTCGGCCCGACTACGTACCGGCCGCGCGACCACCGGGCCGACCCCAGGCACGATGTCGAGGTCGACGCCCACTGCGGCCAGCGGTACGACGATGTCGCTGAAGAAGATCGCCGCGTCGACGCCGTGCCGGCGCACCGGCTGGAGCGTGATCTCGGTGACGAGGTCGGGTCGGCGGCAGGCGTCGAGCATGCCGACCCCCTCGCGGAGCGCGCGGTACTCCGGGAGCGACCGCCCCGCCTGGCGCATGAACCACACGGGGGTGTGCGGCGCGTCGAGCCCACGTACGGCTCGCAGCAGAGCGGAGTCGGCCGGCGTCGGTGCGGATGACGGTCCGCGCCCGGGTACGAAGGCGCCGGCCCGCTCGTCTGAGGTCACGGTGCGTCATCCTCGCACCCACCGGCGGACGAGCCGCTCACAGGGCGATCACGGCCGCGCCTCCGACCGCGAGGGCCACCCCGAGGTGCTGCACCCGCCGCAGCCGCTCCTTGAGGACCGCTCTCGCCAGCAGCGCGGTCACCACCGGATAGAGCGACCCGAGGACCGCGGCCACGCTCACCTGGCCCCGCGACGACGCGAGCGCGAACAGCGCGTTGGCGGCGAGGTCGCCGCAGCCGATCAGCCACAGTCCGGGCAGCTCGCGCGGTCGCACTCCACCGACCGTGCGCAGCGCGGACGCGAGCACGACCATGACCACCACCGACGTCGCCCGCATCCCCCACAGCGTCATCAGGGTGGACTCGCGGGCGCCACGGTCGAGACAGAACAGCGCCAGGCCGAAGCACATCGCCGCGACCGCGGCGAGCAGCACCGGGCGCGGCGACACCCCTCCGCTCAGCTCCGGACCGGATGCGAGGACGACGCCGCCGATCGCGACCAGCATCCCCACCCAAGCCCAGGCCGAGGGCTGCTCGCCCGAGGCGACACCCAGCGCGACCGGCACCACGACGCCGAGCGCTGCGATCGGCGCGACGACCCCCATCGTGCCGCCGGACAGCGCCGCGTAGAAGCAGACCAGCCCGCTCATGCCGGTGAGACCCGCGACCACCGCCCAGCCCGGCCAGCCCGACCAGGTCAGCGTCTCGATCCGCCACAGCACGACGAGCGAGATGGTGAGGAACGCCAGCCCCTGCTGCCATCCGACGACAGCGACCGGGGGCCGCCGTCGCGACACGACGCCGGCGAAGAAGTCGGCCGTCCCCCAGGCCACGGACGACCCGAGAGCGAGGAGGCTGAGCACATCGCGCAGCCTAGTGACGGATGACGCCGGTCCGGACGGTGCCGCCTGTGCCGGTGCCGTATAGCGACCACGAGCGGGCCGGCCACCCGCTCGTGCACGGAGTCCGGTGTGGTGGATCGGCGCGCCACCGCGACGGGAGGGCGCTGACCGGCCTAGATTGCTCTCGTGGCCAGCCGGACCCTGACCGGACGGGAGTCGCCAGAGTTCGCTCGCGCTCTCGACGACCTGCATCGCGCCCGCCTCCGGCCGGAGGTGCGGCTCACCGAAGTGCCCGCTCCTGGGCGGATCTCGCCCTTTGCGGTGGCCCTGACGGCCGAGATCTCCGACCTGCGCGGTGGCGACGCCGAACTGGCCTCGGGTCGCTTCGTGCTGCTCCATGACCCGGCGATCCCCGAACCGTGGGGCGGCGCGTGGCGCGCCGTCACGTTCGTCCGTGCCGCTCTCGAGGCGGAGTTCGCGAGCGATCCGTTACTCGGAGAGGTGGGCTGGAGCTGGCTCACCGACGCGCTCGGCGCCCGCGGCGTCCGTTATGCCGCCGAGGCCGGCACGGTCACCCGGGTGGTGTCCCAGGGCTTCGCCGGCCTCGCCGACCGCCCGGCCAGCGTCGAGATGGAGGTACGCGCCTCGTGGACCCCGGTGGGGCCGGATGCCGCCGACCATCTCCTCGCCTGGTCGGATCTGCTGTGCACCGTCGCCGGACTCCCGCCCCTTCCCGAGGGCGTGGTCGCCCTGCCCCAGCCCCGTCGTTGATGGACACCGAGCTCGACCCCGAGCGCGCACCGACCGTGCCGCTCATGGAGCCCGCCGGCGGGGTCCCGCCTGTCGTCGATACCGAGCGAGCACTGGCCGAGGCGGCCGCGGCGGTCGCCGCCGGCGAGGGTCCGGTCGCCATCGACGCCGAACGGGCTTCCGGCTACCGGTACGGGCAGCGGGCCTACCTGGTGCAGTTGCGTCGCGAGGGCGCGGGCACCTGGCTGGTGGACCCGGTCGGATGCCCCGACCTCTCGCCCCTGGATGCAGCGATCGGCCGGGCCGAGTGGATTCTGCATGCCGCCACGCAGGACCTCGCCTGCTTGGCCGAGGTGGGCCTTCGACCACAGCAGGTGTTCGACACCGAGCTCGCCGCCCGGATCCTCGGCCTGCCGCGGGTGGGTCTGGCCGCGGTGGTCGAGCACTATCTCGGGCTCAGCCTGACCAAGGAGCACTCGGCAGTGGACTGGTCGACCCGGCCGCTGCCCGAGCCGTGGCTGAGGTACGCAGCGCTCGACGTCGAGGTGCTCGGCGAGCTGCGCAACCTCATGGGAGTCGATCTGGCCGTGCAGGGGAAGGACGAGTGGGCGCGCCAGGAGTTCGCCGCCCTGCTCGGCTGGGCACCGGTCGAGCGAGTCGACCCCTGGCGGCGCACCTCCGGGCTCAACACGTTGCGGTCGCGCCGGGCCATCGGCGTGCTTCGTGAGCTGTGGTACGCCAGGGACGACCTCGCCCGGAAGCGCGACATCGCCAGCGGCCGGGTGCTCCCGGATGCCGCGCTCGTCGAGATCGCACGCATCACCCCGTCGAACGTCGGCTCACTGCCGACAGGGCACCGGGCCATCGCCCGGCACGGACGGACCTGGGTCGATGCCGTGGCGCGGGCGGTCGCGCTCCCCGAGGACGCCCTTCCGCCACGGACCCTTTCGTCCGACGGCCCGCCGCCGCCACGGGTCTGGGCCGACAAGGACCCCGCAGCCGCGGCCCGCCTCGCCGACGTCCGCGCCGCACTCACCGAGTTCGCCGAGACCCACCTCATCCCGATCGAGAACGTCTGCTCTCCGGACCCGCTGCGACGCGTGGTGTGGCAGCCGCCCGGCGACCGCTCCACCGACGGGTTCACCGAGGCACTGCTCGACCACGGGGTACGCAGTTGGCAGGCCGGCATCGTGGCACCGATGCTCGTGGCCGCGTTCTCCGCGCACCCGGACCACTGACGCCGGTTCGACGCCTGCCGGACGTCCACTGGTGAGCACCCTCACCTCTGGTGCGGGGCGACCCGGAACCTTACTGGCGGGTAGCGTGGTGCCACCGACCACCGACCACCCTCGTCAGGGAGGCCCTGTGCCCACCTCGCTCCAGGACGTCGTCTTCGTCGACGGCGTCCGTACCCCGTTCGGGAAGGCCGGCAGCTCCGGGCTGTACGCCGAGACGCGCGCCGACGACCTGGTCGTCAAGTGTGTCCGGGAGCTGTTGCGCCGCAACCCGTCACTGCCGGGCGACCGCGTCGAAGAGGTCGCCATCGCGGCGACCACGCAGATCGGCGACCAAGGGCTCACCCTGGGCCGGATGACGGCGCTGCTCTCCGGACTGCCACGGTCGACGCCCGGGTACTCGATCGACCGGATGTGTGCCGGCGCGATGACCGCCGTGACCACCGTGGCGTCGTCTATCGGCGTCGGGGCGATCGACGTCGCCATCGCCGGAGGCGTCGAGCACATGGGTCGCCATCCGATGGGCGAGGGCATCGACCCCAACCCGCGGATCGTCGCCGAGCGGCTGGTCGACCAGTCCGCACTGGTCATGGGCAAGACGGCCGAGAATCTCCACGACCGGTTCCCGTCCATCACCCGAGAACGGTGCGACGCCTTCGCGCTCGCGAGCCAGCGCAAGCTGGCGGCCGCCTACGAGGCCGGCCAGGTGCAGCCCGACCTGGTACCGGTGGCCACCCGCAGCGTCGAGCAGGGCTGGGGCTTGGCGACCACCGACGAGCCGCCCCGTCCGGGCACCTCGCTCGACGACCTGTCCGGACTGCGCACCCCCTTCCGCCCGCACGGCCGCGTCACCGCCGGCAACGCTGCCGGCCTCAACGACGGCGCCACTGCGTGCCTCCTCACCTCGCAGGCGGCGGCCGACGAGCTCGGCCTCCCGGTACGGATGCGGATGGTGGCCTTCGGCTTCGTCGGGGTCGACCCCGAGGTCATGGGCATCGGGCCCGTGCCGGCCACCGAGAAGGCACTCGCGAAAGCCGGTCTCGGCATCGAGGACATCGGGCTCCTCGAGCTGAACGAGGCGTTCGCCGTCCAGGTGCTGGCGTTCCTCGACCACTTCGGCATCCCCGACGACGACCCACGCGTCAACCCCTGGGGAGGGGCGATCGCAGTGGGCCATCCCCTCGCGTCGTCCGGTGTCCGACTGATGACCCAGCTCGCTCGCCACTTCGAGGCGCGCCCTGACGTGCGCTTCGGGCTCACCGCGATGTGCATCGGCATCGGCATGGGCGGATGCGTCATCTGGGAGAACCCCGCGTGGGAGTCCTCGACGCCGACGGGCACCCCGGAAGACCGCCATCACCGTGAGTTCGGCAAGGAGTCCTGAGCCGTGAGCACCAGCACCCAGACCCCCGGGGCAGCGCGCTCCGACGCCGAGCCGGCCCTTCCGGACGAGGTCGTCACCCGGTCACCGGTCCGCGATGTCGTCCTGCCCGGCGGCGCGGGCGTGCTCGCCCTCGTCACGCTCGACAACGGCCGTGACCACACCCGGCCGAGCACCTTCGGCCCGCAGGGCCTCGCCGGGCTGCAGGCCGGCCTCGACGCGCTGCGCGTCCGGGCCGACGCCGGGGAGATCGCCGCCGTCGGGATCACCGGCAAACCGTTCGTGTTCGCCGTCGGCGCCGACCTCTCCGGCGTCCCGTACGTCACCGGGCGCGACCAAGCCCTCGACGTCGCGCGAGCCGGCCACCGCGCCTTCGCCACCTTGATGGACCTCCCGGTGCCCACCTTCGCGTTCGTGAACGGCGCGGCCATGGGTGGCGGGGTCGAGCTCGCGCTGGCCGCTGACTACCGCACCATCGCGGCCGGCATCCCGGCGTTCGCCCTGCCCGAGACCTTCCTCGGCCTCGTCCCCGGCTGGGGCGGCTGCTGGCTGCTGCCCAACCTCGTCGGCCCCCAGGCCGCCCTGAAGGTCATCGTCGAGAACCCGCTGTCGCAGAACCGGATGCTGGGGGCCTCGGAGGTCGCCACGCTCGGCATCGCCGATCACGTCGTCGAACCGGCTGATTTCCTCGAGGAGTCGCTGCGCTGGGCCGCGGGCGTCATCCGGGGCGAGGTGGCGGTGCAGCGCGCCGAGGTCGACCGCGCCGAAGACACCTGGGACGCAGCGTGCGCGGCGGGCCACGAGCTCGTGCTCGCCAAGACCGCGGGACGGGCGCCCGGTGCGCTACGGGCCGTCGAGCTGGTGCGGGCCGCGCGGACCGCGTCGCGGGACGAGGGATTCGCGGCCGAGGACGAGGTGCTGGCCGATCTCATCATGTCCGACGAGCTGCGAGCCGGTCTCTATGCGTTCGACCTCGTACAGAAGCGGGCCAAGCGCCCCGCGGGCTCGCCGAATCCGGCACTTGCCCGGCCGGTGACGAAGGTGGGCATCGTGGGTGCCGGCCTGATGGCCAGTCAGCTCGCGCTGCTCTTCGCCCGGCGGCTCGACGTCCCGGTCGCGATGACCGACCTCGACGAGAAGCGCGTGGCCGCCGGCGTCGGGTACGTCCACGAGCAGATCGACGGCCTGCTGGCCAAGGGCCGAGTCTCCCCCGACCGAGCGACTGCCCTCAAGAGCGCCATCACCGGATCGACGAGCAAGGACGGTTTCGCGGATGCCGATCTCGTACTCGAGGCGGTGTTCGAGGAGATGTCGGTGAAGCAGCAAGTGTTCGCCGAGGTGGAGGCGGTCGTCTCGGCCGAGTGCATCCTGATGACGAACACCTCCTCGCTGTCGATCACCGAGATGGCCGGCGGTCTGGCTCATCCCGAACGTGTGGTCGGCCTGCACTTCTTCAACCCGGTCGCCGTCATGCCTCTCGTCGAGGTCATCCCCGGCGAGCGCACCGATGACGCCGCCCTCGCCACCGCGTTCGCGACGGCGAGGGCACTGCGCAAGACCGCGATCCGCTCCACCGACTCGGCGTCGTTCATCGTCAACCGCGTGCTCGGCCGGTTCATGGGCGAGTTCTCGCGGGTCGTCGACGAAGGCACGCCGGTCCCGGTGGCCGACCAGGCGGTCGCCGGGATCGCACCGATGCCGCCGCTCGTCCTCCTCGGGCTGGTCGGTCCGCCGATCGCGCTGCACAACAGCGAGACCCTGCACCGCGCCTTCGGCGACCGCTTCTACGTGTCGCCCGTCCTGAGCCGGGTGGTCGGCGCTGGCAAAGCCGGGTACTACCGGATGCAGGACGGCCGCCCGGTCCCCGACCCTGAGGTCGAAGCCCTGGCCGAGCGGCCGGAGCACCCGGTGGTGCTCACCGCGGACCAGGCGCGAGAGCGGATCCTCGGGGCGCTCGCCGAGGAGGTCGGCCTGATGCTCGCCGAGAGCGTGGTCCAGGCGCCGATGGACGTCGACCTGGCCATGATCAGCGGTGCCGGCTTCCAGTTCTGGAACGGCGGCCTGCTGCCGCTGCTGGATCGTGAGGGCCACTCCGAGCGAGTCCTCGGGCGTCGACTGCTCCCGGACGGGGTTGCGAATCTCCGCAGGTGATCGCCAGGGCGAATACGCAGGTCGCCGAAGAGTGGTCCGGGAGGGCCCGAGCGGCATCCGAACCGTATCTCACATGTGATGTACGGTGGCCCCCGTGACGACGACCTCAGACACCTACCTGACTCGTATCGGCACGCTCATCCGCGATGCGCGGCGCCACCAGGGCCTGACCCAGAGCGAGCTCGCCGACCTCCTCGGCACCAGCCAGAGCGCCATCGCGCGGATCGAGCAGGGCAAGCAGAACCTGTCGCTCGAGATGCTCGCCCGGGTCGGGGAGAAGCTCGACAGCGAGTTCGTGTCGCTCGGCCACAGCGGGCCGCAACATCTGCGCATCGTGGGCGGGCGCAAACTCTCCGGCTCGATCCCGGTCAAGACGAGCAAGAACGCCGCGGTCGCCCTGCTCTGCGCCAGTCTGCTGAACAAGGGCCGCACGACGTTACGCAACCTCGCGCGGATCGAGGAGGTCAACCGGATCATCGAGGTGCTCACCTCGATCGGGGTCCGGGTGCGCTGGCTGCCCGACAGCAACGACCTCGAGATCGTTCCTCCCGCCCAGCTGGACCTGGCCTCGATCGACGTCGAGGCCGCGCGCCGAACCCGCACGGTGATCATGTTCCTCGGGCCGATGCTGCACGAGTTCGACACCTTCCAGCTCCCGTACGCCGGTGGCTGCGACCTCGGCACGCGGACGGTCGAGCCGCACCTGTCGGCGCTGCGGTGGTTCGGGCTCGACGTCACCGCCACGCACGGCTTCTACCAGGCCAAGGTCGCGTCCGGCCGGTCGCCGCAGCGGGCGATCGTGCTCACCGAACGTGG
>JBOFLR010000690.1:0-1810 GCA_051657965.1 Dermatophilaceae bacterium | reverse complement strand
TGGTGAAGGCGGTGACGACGAGCACCGGCTCGCCGGCGTCATCCGTCGCCGTGAGGTCGAGGACGGCGGTGATGCGCCAGTCGTGGTCGCCTTCGGGGTCGTCGATCACCTGGATGACGTGCCACTCGCCGGGGTGGTCGGCCTGGTCGTCGTCCACGACGAACAGCGCCGGGCCGCGGGCGGCCGGGCCGGTGCCGATGTCGTCGTACTCGGCGAAGTAGGCGGCGGCGGCATCCGCCCACTGCTCCTCGGTGAGGCCACCGTCGAGGGCGGCGAGGGCCGGGTAGCGGCCCAGGGCGAGCAGCTCGACCCGGCGGAACATGCTCTGCCGCACCATGACTCGCAGCGCCCTCGGATTCGCCGACAACGCGCGGTTCTCGGAGGAGGGCCGCACGTCGGTCACGACTGCAGCGGGGTTCATCAGTGCCTCCCACTCGTCGAGCAGGCTGGAGTCGGTGTGCCGCACGAGCTCGCCGAGCCACTCGACGAGGTCGTCGAGCTCGTCGGTGCGGGCGCGGTCGGGGACGGTGGAGCGCAGCGCGCGGTAGGCGTCGGTGAGGTACCGCAGCACGACTCCCTCCGCGCGAGCCAGCTTGTGGTGGGCGGTGAACTCACCGAACGTCATCGCCCGCTCGTACAGCTCACGCACGACCGACTTCGGCGACAGGTCGGTGGGGTCCACCCACGGGTGGGTCTGCCGATAGGTGCGCAGCGCGTGCTCGAGGAGGTCGGCGAGCGGGCGCGGCCAGGTGACGTCGTCGAGGGCCTCCATCCGCTCCTCGTAGTCGAGCCCGTCGGCCTTCATCGCCGCCACCGCCTCGCCGCGGGCCTCGAACTGCTGAGCGCGCAGCACCGGCCGAGGATCGTCGAGCGTGGACTCGACGACGCTGACGACATCGAGTGCGTAGCCCGGGTCGTCGCGGTCGAGCAGGTCGAGCGCGGCGAGCGCGAACGCCGACAGCGGCTGGTTGAGCGCGAACCCCTCGTGCAGGTCCATGGCGATCTGGAACGGACCGTCGGGGTACCGCCGGCCGATGCCGCGCACGAACTCCTCGAGCCGGCTGGGCTCGCCCGCCGCTGTCGCCGCCGCGGCCTCGTCCCTGTGCCTCGCCCCGGCATCGACCTCGTTCCCGGTCGTGCGTGGATGTGGGCGGTCGGCTTGTCGCTCGACCAGCGAGCCGGTCGAACGCCGGTCGCCGGAGTCAGCCGAGTTGCGGGAGTCGGCAGGGCGTGGGGAGTCGGCGGACCCGGGGGCTGTCGGGGCGAGACCGGCCTCGGCGAGGAGGTGACCGAGGGCACCGAGCGGCGCACCGGCATCCGGCGTGCTCGCCGTGCTCGTCATTTCGACACCATGGCGTCCGTCCGCGTCGATGGCGTCGGCAGGTGGACGCCCTTCGTGCGTTTCGACTCCATGGCGTCGAGACGCAGCAACAGCATCCGCGGAACCGCCCGGCTCGACCGCCTCCACTGGTGTGCCCGACCCGACCGCCTCCACTGATGTGCCCGGCTCGACCGATACGCCCGGCTCCAGCGGCAGCCAGTCGGCGGCGGCGGAGCCGTCGTCGGGCTCGACCACGCCGGCGCGAAGCAGCGAGCCCAGTACCTGCACGGCGCGCTCGACAAGGGGATCTCGGCGCTCGTCGGGCTCGTGGTTGTCGAGCACGAGCGTATGCAGTGCGCGCTGCTGCCCCTCCCACTGCTCGAGCACGTTCAGCACCATCGCGTGGGTGACCCGCATCTTGGGCACCAGTGGCTCGGGAGCTGAGGCGACGAGCCGCTCGTACGTCGACTCCGACCAGGTCACGGTGCC
>JBOFLR010000689.1:0-1915 GCA_051657965.1 Dermatophilaceae bacterium | reverse complement strand
CAGACCGGGGTGTTCCTGCGGCCCAAGGATGTCGCCCGCCTCGCCCGCGCCACCGCCGGCGACGTCGACGGGGTGGTCGACGTGTCGGCATCCGCCACCCGCCGCGCGGTGACCCTGCGGGTCGGCACGACCGGTGACGACGGTGTCGCAGCCCGGGTCGAGGATGCCGTCTCGGGCCGGCTGGCCGCGCTGGCGAAGGCGCCCCGGGTGCGCGTCTCGACGAAGCGGGTGGACCCGTGAGGCGCCGGACCGTCGCTCTCGACCGGGCCGTGGTGCTGCTCACCGGGCTGCTCCTGATCGCTGCCGCGGTCGCCGGATTCGTCTGGTGGCGTGGCGATCTCGGCCTCTCCGGGCCGCTCGACACCGCGGTGGCCACCGACGCGGCCGAGCAGCCGTGGTGGCCGTGGGCCGTCGGGGCGACTGGAGCCCTGCTCGTCGTGCTCGGGCTCCGGTGGCTCGCCGCGCACCTGCGCTCCTCGCGAGTCGGTGCCCTCCGGTTGCCGGGCTCGGGCCCGCACGGCCGCCTCACCGCCGACACCGGGTCGGTCGCCCGCGCGGCCGGCGAGGTGCTGGCCGCGACCCCCGGAGTGCGCTCGGCGCGTGGTGGAGTCGACCGTGACCGCGGTCGGCTGGTCGCTCGGCTCCGCGCCACTATCGAGCCCGAGGCCGACCTCGCGACGGTCGCCGCGGCATCCGACCGGGTGGCCGCCGACCTGCGCACCGTGCTCCAGCGCGACGACATCCGCTGCCGCGTCGACCTCCGGGTCGCGCAGCACGGCAGGAACCTGCCCCGCGTCACCTGACGTGCGAGCCCCACACCCCGACACAGGAAGGAACACCCGCATGAGTGCAGCAGACAAGATCAAGAACGCGGCCGAGGACCTCAAGGGCAAGGCGAAGGAGGCGGCCGGGAAGACCACCGACAACGAGCGCCTCGAGGCCGAGGGCCGCACCGACCAGACCGCCGCCGACGTGAAGAAGGCCGGCGAGAACGCCAAGGACGCGTTCAAGCACTGAGCCGTCCTCGTGCCCGGCGCGGCGGCCACCTCGCCGCGCCGGGCACAGCGGTCCGGGTCCGGTCGCCACCGTGCACCGTCGTCCGGTTCGGCACCGGACGCGAGGCGCGGGCATCGACGGCGAGCACCGTGGTGCCGGCGCCGTCATCCATCGTGCGTCATCCGTCATGCAGGGAAGGACATCGTGATGTGGGCTCTGCTCTCCGCCGGGGTGCGTCGCTGGCTGCTGTTGGCCGTGGCGGTGCCGCTGGCCACCATGCTGGTCCGGGCCGTCCGGCAGCATGTCGAACATCGTTCCGGGCCAACGCTGTTCAGCCGGTTACTGGCTCGCCTCGAGCACCTCGGTGTCCGCCTGTCCGGTCGGGGTACACGGTGAGCCGCGGGCGTCATCCGCTGGTCCTCGGTGTGGTGCAGGCCGGCGGCAAGGGCTCGCGGATGGACGTGCTGACCCGCGAGCGGGCCAAGCCGGCGCTGCCGTTCGGCGGGGTGTACCAGCTGGTCGACTTCGCGATCTCGGCCCTGGTGAACAGCGGCGTCGACGACGTGTGGCTGTCGGTGCAGTACCGGGCCGGGAGCCTGCACGGCCACATCGCGAACGGGCGGCCATGGGACCTCGACCGCACCCGCGGCGGGCTGCGCTGGATGATGCCCGAGGAGGGCGGCGGCTCGGACTGGCAGGAGGGCTTCTCCGCCGGCAATGCCGACGACCTGCACCGGTACGTCGACGCCATCGACGGGCACCCGGCCGAGGTGGTGCTCGTGACCAGCGCCGACCAGGTGTGGGGTGCCGACCTGCGCCCGCTGATCGACCGGCACGTGGAGTCCGGCGCCGACTGCACGGTGCTCACCACCGAGGTGAGCATCAAGCGCGCGAAGGACAAGACGGTCGTCACCGCGGA
>JBOFLR010000688.1:0-6432 GCA_051657965.1 Dermatophilaceae bacterium | reverse complement strand
TGCCACCGAGCTACGGGCCGCAGCCGGCCTGCCGCCGCGCGTCGTCGCGCCCGACATCGGTGGCGCGGAGCTCCCGCGCGAGTCCTGGGCGGTGCGCATACGGGGCGCGGGCGACGACGTGCTGCACCGGTGGCCGTGGTTGCGTGAGTTGCGGCCAACCTGGTGGCTGGTGCGCGGGGCGGTGCTCGGCGCCCTGGTGATGGCCGTCCTCGGTGCGAGCCGCCCGATCGGCTGGCTGCTGCCGCTCGCTGGGGCCGGGTTCTCCTTCGCGTGGAGCAGGCGGCACGCCGACCGCCCGTCCACCAGGTGGCGGCATCGAGCACTCGGCATGGCGAACGTGCTCGCCGTGGTGCTCGTCATCCCGGTCGCCGTGGCGTCTCTTGCCCGGCCCACGGAGTACGTCGAGCTGTCCGACGGGGCTTCGTCGGTGCCGGCGCTGGGCAGCGCCAGCGGTGAGCCGATCACCAATGTCTACGCCTACGGGCCCGACGGCACCCGCCTCACCGACGTGCGGCTCTTCGACGCGAACGGCAACGTCATCGCCCTCGATCCGTGGTCGCTGCCACTACCCGTCGCCACGGAGGACCCGCCGGACCCCAGCACCATCGACGGGGCTCGGTTCCCGCTGCGCTTCGGTGACGGTCGCGACCCGTGGCTCCCCGCACCGGACTCGACCTGGGCGCCGCCCGTCGTCATCCCACCCGTCGACGGCGCTGCCTCCCCGACCCCGGCCTCTTCGCCGAGCCCGACCCCGACGCCCACCTCCTCGCCGACCCCGACCTCGGCCACGACGCCGACCGTCTCGCCGACACCGTCGCCGACCGCGCCCAGCCCGACGCCATCCGGGACACCCTGAGGGTGCGGTGTCGCCGCCGTCGGCAGCAGTCGGCGGCGGCTCAGTCGGCGGCGGCTCAGTCGGCGACCGCTCAGAGGCGACAGCTCAGTAGGCGACGGAGACGGTGTGGTGGATGGTCGCCGGGTCGTTCGCCACGCTCAGCATGTGCTGGGCGACGTCGGCACGGGAGATGAACATTCCGCCGCGCACGTTGATGTCGACCGCGGTGCGGTAGGTGCGGCGGAGCCGGTGGTCCAACAGACGCGGCGGCCTCGACACCGTCCAGTCGAGGCGGCTGTCGCGCAGTACGTCCTCCATGATCGCCAGGTCGAGGTAGTGCCGGCGGAACAGCGCTTTCGCGGTCGGCGCGATCAGATGGCGCATGACGAACCCGTCGCCCGGGTTGTGGCGCGGCGGATCGGGACGTCCCGGTGACGGGACGGTGCCCACCGACGCGGCGCTGACCGCGACGATCCGGCTCACGCCGGTGACCTGCATCGCGTTCACGATGGCCCGCGTACCGCGTGAGGCGACGCCCGCCTCGGCCTTGGTCCGGGCGCCCAGCCCGGACAGCACGGTGTCGGCGCCGTCGACGGCATCCTCGAGCACCGCCGGTACCGGCTGGGTCAGGTCACAGGTGACCACTCGACTCGGGTCGGCGGGGAGCCGTGTCGGGTCCCGCACGATGGCCGTGACGTCGTGCCCGGCGGCGAGTGCCTGCGTCAGTAGCTCGCGCCCGATGCCCCCGGTGGCGGCCACGACGACTGATCTCGGCATGATTGAAACGTTACCTCGCACGGGTGTGAGGCAGTCGAGCCGATCTGGAGGCCGGTCACGTGGCGAGCAGAGTGCTTCTCTCGCAACCCGACCGGGGATGTAGCGGTCCGGGAACCGTGGGGACAGGTGACGTGGTCGCCGCCGCCTCCCGAGGTGTCTGGCGGTGTGGATGAGGCGTCGGCGCTGGCATCGGGCGACGTTCGCCGCGGCGGGGGTGTACAACATCGGATGGGGCCTCTATGCGGTGGTCGACCCACAATGGCTGTTCCGCTCGGCGGGGATGCCGCTGTCGAACACCCCGCAGATCCTCGCCACCCTCGGCATGGTGCTCGGCCTGTACGGCGTGCTCTACCTCGAGGTCGCCCGCCGGCCGGAGCACGGGTGGCTGATCGCCGCGGTGGGTCTCACCGGCAAGCTGCTGGGCCCAGCCGGGCTGGCCGTGCTGATCGCCACGGGCGAGTGGCCGATCGACACCGTGATCCTCGTCGTCACGAACGACCTCATCTGGTGGGTGCCCTTCGCCGTGTACCTGGTCGACGCCTGGCCGCGCTACCGGGCGACGTGGACCGGTGTGCAAGACCCCGACTAGCGTGGATCCGTCCCTGTGGCCCAACCGGTAGAGGCAAGCGCCTTAAAAGCGCTCCAGGTGCGGGTTCGAGTCCCGTCAGGGGCACGACGGCCGACGCGAGCCTCGACGATGGGTGCCGTCGGTCGCATGGTGCGTCCTGGCCTGTACTTCGGCGTTGTCGACGGCGTGGAGAGTGGGCGGTGCGTCGCTCGTATCGAGGTCGCTCCGCTGCCGAACGGCGGGGTGATGATCGGCTACGAGGCGGTATCCGAGCGCGACGGACTGCAGCATCGGGAGCACACCTTGCTGGCCACCGACGCGGATGGACGCCGGTGTCGGTACGTGGCTCACTCCGAGTCACCGACCGGAGCAGTCGAAGGCCAGCGTGACACGCGCCTGACCGGGTTGCGGCGATACCGCCGGCCACCTCTCCTTCGAGGGATCGCTCTGCGCTCGTCGTCGGATCGGCACGGTGTCATCCACACCTGGTCGTGCTGGAACACCGGAGGGGCCGTCACGCGTCTACTGTGGTGACAGCAGCGGTGAGCCTCACCGCCATAACACGCACGGAGGATCGATGGCCAACAACCCGGCCTTCAACCGGCTCGAGAAGGACGCCCAGTCGGGGTACGCCGGTTTCCGCACCGACCCGGTCGGCGCCACCGGCCCGGCGACCGCGGGCTACGCCACCCAGGGCGTGATGACGCCCCAGCAGCTCCAGGACATGTACGACCGGCCGCCCGCCGGCCCGGTGCAGACCGACCGGGTCACCATGGACGACGTCATCATGAAGACACTCGGCCTGTTTGCCGTCGTCCTCGTCGTCGGGGCTGTCGGCTGGTTCCTCGCCGCGCAGAGCCCGGCGCTCGGGCTGGGCCTGCTCTTCGGCGGCATGATCGTCACCTTGGTGCTCGGCCTCGTCATCGCGTTCAAGAAGACGCTGAGCGTTCCGCTCATCATCACGTACGCCGTCGCCGAGGGCGCCTTCGTCGGTGCGGTGAGCCAGGTGTTCGAGCGGCTGTACCCGGGCATCGTCGCCACCGCGGTCGTGGCGACGCTCGCGACCTTCGGCGGCATGTTCCTCGCGTACAAGACCGGCTTGATCAAGGTCTCGAGCAAGTTCCGCCGGATCATGATGATGGCGCTCGTCGGGTACGCCCTGTTCTCGCTCGTCAACCTGGGCGTGGCGCTGTTCACCGACACCCCCTTCGGCATCGGCGGCACCGGGTGGCTCGGCATCGCGATCTCCGTCTTCGGGGTCGGTCTCGCCGCGCTCACCCTGGCGCTCGACTTCGACTCCATCGAGTGGGCGATCCGCAGCGGCGCGCCGCGGCAGTACTCGTGGCTGCTCGCGCACGGGCTGATCGTCACCCTGGTCTGGCTGTACATCGAGATGCTCCGGCTCCTGGCGCGGCTGCGCTCGGAGTGACGGACCACCGCACCACCGGTTCCGCCGGGTCGGGTCTTCCCGGCCCGGCGGAGCCGTCTGCGGCGTCGTCCGGGCCCACTCCGGCGCGGCATCCCGAGCGCTCTCCTGCCGCCCTCGACATCGTCACGCCTGCCAGCTCCGACGTCATTGCGCCGGAGGCGCGGCGCGAGCTCGACCGCATCCGCCGCCGCTGGGCCGAGCTCCCCGTCACGAAGGCGGCGGATGCCGCGCCGCTCGTTCGCGCGCTGGTCACCGATCTCGCGGCACGCACCGCGGCGGACGGCACCGCCCCTCCTGCTGACCTCGGCCCGGCCGTCCTCGCCGACCAGCTGACGGTCCTGGTGTGGGACGCCTACGCGCTCGGGCGCGCGGACGGCATCCTCGAGCGTCTGACCACGCTCCGACAGGCGCTCCCCTGAGTGGTTCGCCACGCGCCGATGTATGTGCCTCTCGCCATACCCTTGCTACCCTCGATGACATGACGATGCGACGTACCACGGTGTTCGCGGACGAGGACGACCTGGCGACCCTGAAGGCCGCGGCCGCTCGGCGTGGCGTGCCCGAGGCGGACCTGCTGCGCGAGGCACTGCGCCTCGTCGCGCTGTCCGAGCGCACCTGGAGCGAGCCGTTCTTCGACCGGACGTACCCGGTGGTCGGTCGGGGCGACCACGGCGACGCGGCGGACGCGGTGTGGGAGAAGAAGGCGGACGAGTACCGGCGTACCCGAACAGGCCGGTGACCACCGGCCCGGGCAGTCGGCGATGATCGTCGTCGCGGACACCTCCGGCCTGCTCGCCGCCATGGACCGCGATCATCCGCATGGCGCGGCAGCGCGTCAGGTGTTGCGCGACGCCGGCTCGGTGGTGGTGCCGCCGGCGATCCTCGGCGAGCTGGACCATGTCGGGCGGCGGGTGCTCGGAGCGCGCGCCGCGTCTCGCGCCATCGACCAGATCGCGTCCTGGGCAGCACGGGGACGAGTCCTGCTCTCCGACCTGCCGCCGGAGGACCTCGCCACTGCTCAGCGCCTCCGCACCCGGCACCGTGCGCTCGATCTCGATCTGGCCGATGCGGTCGTCGTGGTGGCGGCGGCCAGGTTCCTCACCGATGCCGTGTTGACCCTCGACCGCCGCGACTTCCGGGCGATCCGGCCGCTCACGCCGCACGAGCGCTTCCGGCTCCTGCCCGATGATGGTTGACGCCGGATGAGGTTCCCGCACCCGAGGAGACCAACGACGGGCCAATGGGCGCACCCACCGGGCACTACCAGCGGCGAGGGCAGCATCGAGGCCCCGATGCCGGCCGTTGCTTCCACCCTGCGAACGGGGGTCGAGGTGAGCCCCATCAGAGCCCGTCCCCGCCGATGGTCAGGCCCCTGGGCCTCGTGGCGTGGTGGTCGACCCAACCCGTGCGGGCCCCGGCCCAGGCAACAGCGGCCGAGCCGGTGACCACCACCACGGCCGCCAGCCCGACGAGGTAAGTCGACAGGCCGACCCAGGTGGCGATCGGCACGGCGATGACCAGGCCGAGCGGGACCATCGCCGTGGTCATCGTCTGCTCGAACGAGCCGACGCGCGAGAGCATGGCCTCCGGGACGGTCAGTTGGACGAGCGTGTCAAAGATGACGCCCGCAACGGCCGAGCCCATGGCGGCCACCAGGAAGACGCCGGCGATCACCAGGGGGTTCGTGCCGAGGGCCAAGGCCACGAGCTGGGCCGCCATGGTGGTCACGAGCAGGACAGCGGTGACCAGTCCGCGGCGTGTGCCACCGATCCGGTCGGCGACCAGTGCGCCCAGCAGGCCCCCGGCACCCAGGGCCGTGGCTATCGGCGCCCAGGCCTGGACCCCACCGAACTCCCGGTCGGCGACGATGGGACCCAGCACGTTCAGCGAGGCCATTCCGATCTGGACGGGGCACCAGATCACGATGGCAGCCAGCACGAAAGGCAGCTGGGGCATCAGCCGCAACGCATCGCGGAAGCGGATCGGGGCGTCGTCTCCCGGGTCGCTCGTCGCGCCGACCCTGACGCCGACCCTGATGCCGATCCGGGCGCGCAGGAGCAGCAGGGAGGCGATGGACACCACGAAGGTGACGGCGTCCACGGCCAGGGCGAGCTGGACGCCGCCGGTGACGACCAGGACGGAGGCCAGGGCGGGCCCGGCCAACATCCCGACGTTCTCGGCAACGTCCAGTCGGGAGTTCGCCCATTGCAGCCGGTCTGGCTCCACGAGCTCAGGAAGCAGGCCGATCGACGCCGGAACGAAGTAGGCCGTGGCGATTCCGTACAGGGTCGCGCTGGCGATCAGATGCCACAGTTCGGCACGACCTGCCACGAAAAGCACGGCCGGGAACAGTTGTGCGATGAGCCGGACCGCATCGGCCCGGATCATCACGGGTAGTCGTCCGATCCGGTCCGGCAGGACGCCGCCTCGGCCCATGAAGGCGAACCGCGACAGCCACAGGGCCAGCAGGACCATCGGCATCCCGCGTCCGTCCGGTGCGACCTCGAGGGCGGCGAACGCGAAGGTCAGCGGAACGATACCGTTGCCGAGCAGCGAGGCTCCCTGTCCGACCAGGTAGATCGCGAAGGCTCCGCTGGTCCGGCGGTCGGTCATGCGTCTCCTCCAGAGGAACGGGCTGAGGGCCGGTCGGTCGGTCCGAGGAGAACGGAGCAGACGACATCGGCGGCGCGGTGCAGAGATTCCTATGCCACAGGTGTCTGGTTCTCGAACTGTATCGGGGTGATATAGCCGAGGGCGGAGTGGCAGCGGTGTCACGCAGGCTCTCGAAGGCGACGCCACCCAGCTCTCAACCCGGCTCCCGCC
>JBOFLR010000687.1:0-3669 GCA_051657965.1 Dermatophilaceae bacterium | reverse complement strand
GGACCACCTGGTCCGGGCCGCGCCGCATTCGAGGCCGCTGGCAGACGTCGCACGCTCTCGAGGTTCGCGTTTTCGTGGGGTCCGGTGCGCCATGGCGAGTTCCTAGGGTGATGTGCGCCGTCATCCGGCGGCGACCGACACCACCTCCGCGGGGACAGCCACATGCCGTCATCCGAACGACCATTGCCCGGACGAGCGCGCCGCCCGATGGCAGCCGCACTGCTCGCCGCTGGCGCGCTCGTCACCACCGTCGTGCTGGCGCCGGCCACCGTTGCGGCTGCGCCCGCCGCCGCAACGGCGGCCGCGACGATCTCCGGTCGGGTCACCGACACGCGCGGGAACCCGGTGAGCGCAACCGTGGAGGTGTATCCGGAGGACGGTGGACTCGCCGTGACGGCGAGCACCGGGGCCGATGGCAGCTTCACGCTCACCGACGTGCCACCGGGTCCGAGCTACCTCGGGGCGACGGAGACCGGGTCCGAGTACCGCTTCGAGGCGGAGTACTGGAACGGCACCGAGAGCGTTCCCTCCTACGCGGCGTGGGCGGTTCCGGACGGCCCGGTCACGGGGGTCCACTTCGTGCTCGACGACGCCACCGGAATCCTCGGCACCGCCACCGACACTGCCGGCGCACCACTCCCGCGGGTGCGGTACGCGGTCTTCGAGCTCGACGAGAGCACCGGGGAGTGGAAGGACCCGCAGAAGGGCCCACTCCTCACCGACGAGCGGGGTCGCTTCTGGTGGAGAGGGACGGTCGGCCGCACCTACACGGCGTGCTTCTCCGACGACTTCTACGGCGCCGAGCACAACCCGTCGTCACGATACGGAGACCGCTGCTGGCGTGACGCCCTCAGCCGGGAGGCGGCCACGACGTTCACCATCACGGCGGACCGCAGACGGGTCGAGCTGACCCAGGCGCTGCCGCGGGTCGGTGGCTCGCTCACCGCCTCCGAGCCGTTCGTCACCGGGACCCTCGCCGTGGGCGACACGGTGACCGCCGACCCGGGCGCCTGGCACCCGAGCGGCGTCGCCTTGAGCTACCAGTGGTTCCGCTGGCCCACCGACGGGCCCGCCGTCGACATCGCCGGCGCGACCGCGCCCTCGTTCTCACCCCCGGCCGACCTGGACGGTGCGGCCGTCGGGGTCCGCGTCACCGGTGCGCTCGAGGGCTACCGAACCGCGGTGCAGGACGTGTCCGTCGGCACGGTCGGTGCGCCGACCCCCACGATGACCGGCGCGCTCCAGGTGACCGGCAGCCCGACGGTCGGGTCGACTCTGCGCGCCGTCCCTGGCACCATCACGCCGACCCGCGACTTCGCCGTGATGTACACGTGGACCGTCGACGGCCGCCCGGCGTTCGACGGCCGTTCGTCCACCGACACCTTCGAGATCCGCCCGGAGCACGTCGGCGCGCGGATCGGGGTGCGGATGTACGCCAGCTATCCGAATGGCGGCAACGACCTGCGAGCCTTCGCCGACACCGAGCCGGTAGCCGGCGGTCAGTTCGACGCGGACGCCTCCAGGTAGGCGTCGACGGTGCGCCGGACGTCCTCGAGAGCCGGGCCGAGCCGGCCGTCGGCCTCGTCCGAGATCGCGCCGTCGTTCCGCCGCTGGTCGTAGTCCTCGCGGAGAGCCTCCGTGCGCTGACCGACCCGGTCGGCGTCATCCCGGTCCAGCGCCCGTTCGATGTCCTCGACCTGGCTGTCGAGCCGTTGGGCGATGTCCTCCTCGACCACCCCGGCGGCCTCGAGCTCGCCCAGCCGATCCGAGAGCGCCCCCAGAGCGACACGGGCGTCCTCCGCGGTGGTGTCGGGAGGGGTCGGCTCCTGCGTGGGCGTCGACGGCGGGCTGGGGCTCGGGGTTTCTTCCTCCGTCTCGGTCTCGTCCGGTGTCGGCGTCTCCGTGGGCGTCTCCGTCGGTGTCTGGGTCTCCTCCGGCACCGGGGCCGTGACGGTGGGCGCAGCGCTCGTCGCGGGCGGCGACTCGGCGCTGTTCTCCCGGTCGTCCGTGACCAGGACCCAGGCGAGTACGCCGACCGCCGTGAGCGCCAGGAGTGCCAGGACCCACATCGCTGCCGACGAGCGGCCCCGGCGATCCTGCTCGTCGGCATCCGGTGGCAGGGTGGGCGGCCCGCTCGGCACCGGGGCCGGGGCGGGCGTCATCCGCTGGGTCGCCGGTGCGCCGGCAGCGGGGAGCAGCGTCGTCGTGGCCCCCGTGGCGGGTGCCCGGGGCTCCGCGAGCGCGGCCGCCACCGCCGCCGCACCCGCCGGGCGGTCGACGGGGCTCTTGGCGAGCAGGGCGTCGACGAGGTCGGCCAGCCAGATCGGAGTATCCGCGCGGGCGGCGAGCAGGTCGGGCACCGGGTCGTGGGTGTGCATCACCATGGTCGCGACCGGGGTCGGACCGCTGAACGGCGCCCGCCCGGCGAGCAGGGCGTACAGCAGACATCCCAGGGCGTAGAGGTCGGCGCGGCCGTCGACCCGGCCACCGGTGGCCTGCTCGGGTGCGAGGTACTCGGCGGTGCCCATGACGGTGTGCGTGGCGGTGAGGGCCGGGGCGCCGGTGCTCTCGCCGAGCTGGGTGATGCCGAAGTCGAGCACACGCACCCGTCCGTCGTCGGCGTAGGCGACGTTGCCGGGCTTGATGTCGCGGTGCACCAGGCCCCGGCCGTGGGCGGCGTCGAGCGCCGATGCCACCTGGCGCCCGACCTCGACCACCTCCTCCACCGGGAGGGGGCCCTCCGTCATCCGCTCGGCCAGGCTCGGTCCGGGCAGCAACTCCATGACGAGGAAGGCGGTATCGCCCTCGACGCCGCTGTCGTGCACGGTGACGACGTTCGGATGGTTGAGGGATGCCGTGACCCGCGCCTCCCGCTCGAACCGCTCGGCACCGGCCTGGTCGGGGATGCGCCGCAGGTCGATGGTCTTCACCGCGACCGCCCGGCCCAGCACCGTGTCGGTGGCCCGCCACACCTGGCCCATGCCTCCGTGCCCGATCGGTGACTCCAGGACGTACCGGCCGGCCAGGCGCCGCTGCTCGCTGTTCACCGCGCCACCCTAACGGGCGCGGGCGCGGCCACGGATGCCGCGCCGACTACGGTGTGACGCGTGCTCGAGACCGTCACCGCCGTGCGCTACGTGACGCCGTTGCGGGAGGGCGGGTCGCTGCCCGGCCTGGTCGAGGCCGACGACCTCGGCAGCTATGTCGTGAAGTTCACCGGGGCCGGTCAGGGACGCAAGGTGCTCGTCGCGGAGGTCATCGTGGCCGGGCTGGCCCGGCGGGTCGGCATCCCGACGCCTCGGCTCGCGGTGGTCGACCTGCCCCCGGCGATCGCGCGGTACGAGGCCGACGAGGAGGTGCAGGACCTGCTCACTGCGAGCCCCGGCCAGAACCTCGGCGTCGACTTCCTGCCCGGCTCGTTCGGCTACGACGGCTCGCGGCCGCCGAGCGCCGAGGACGCCGCGGCCATCCGCTGGCTCGACGCCTACACCGCCAACGTCGACCGCACCTGGGCCAACCCCAACCTGTTGGTCTGGCACGGCCGCACCTGGGCCATCGACCACGGCGCGGCGCTCTGGTTCCACCACTCCTGGCCGAGCCGCCCGCCGGACGCCGCGCGCTTCGCGGCCCAGCCGTTCGACGCCGCAGGCCACGTGCTGGCCCAGGTGG
>JBOFLR010000686.1:0-2750 GCA_051657965.1 Dermatophilaceae bacterium | reverse complement strand
CCGGGTGGGTCGTCCGCTGCGCATCGTCGGCGCCACCACCGTCGCCTTCGTCGGCGTCTGGACCGCGGCCGGCGTCGGCCTGCTCGCCGGCGGCGGCGTGCTCGCCGGGCTCCTCGACCGCTCGGCCTGGATCGCTGCGCATCCCGCCGTGCCGAGCGGGCTCGCCGCGCTCGCGGTGGGCGCCTACCAGCTCTCGCCGCTGCGCCGGGCTTGCCTCACGGCGTGCCGCAGCCCGGCCGCCCTGCTGCTCACGACGTGGAGCGGAGCCCGCCCGGCCGTCACCGAGGCGGCGCACACCGGCCTGCGCTACGGGGCGGTCTGCGTCGGCTGCTGCTGGGCGCTGATGGCGCTGACCTTGACCGTGGGTGCCGCGGCGCTGCCGCTCATGGTGCTGGCCGGGGTGGTCATGGCGCTGGAGCGGCTCGCTCCACCGCTGCGGGCCCTCACCCCGGTGGTGGCCGCGGGTTCGGTGCTCGTCGGCGTGCTCCTCATCGCCGGCGTCCTGCCGCCCGGTCTCTCCATCTGACCACCGACCGACCGCCGATCGACCCGACCGACCACCGACCGACCACCGACCGACCCGACCGACACCCGACCGACCACCGACCGACCACCGACCGACCCGACCGACACCCGACCGACCACCGACCGACCACCGACCGATCACCGCCGCAAGGAGTGGACCGATGAGCACCTACCACGTCGTCGCGATGTCGATGCCGATCGTCTACACCGCCGACGGTGACCACGACCCCGACGGCATGCTCTTCGCGGTCAAGGCGCACGAGCCGCTGTTGCGCTGGGCACGCGACCGGTTCGAGGACGGCGACGGGCGGCTGCCCCGGCTGCACCACCGCCGGCAGCGTGCTCAGCTCGTCGTCGACGGCCTGGGGCGGCTCGAGGAGATGCTCGACCGGCTACGCCGGGGTCCCGACGAGGATGTCGACCTGTACGCCGAGCTCGTGCGCCGCGAGAGCGTCCCCGAGCACGGCGAGCCCGAGGACCGCGTGGCGCACGGGCGTCGGCGGCGTTCGCATCGGGCCGGCGCCGTGTGGGCGAACGTCGAGACCACCGTCGCGGAGTTGCGGGCGGCGCTCGCCGATCTGGGCGCGGATGACGGCCCGCCGCGCCCCGCGAGCGAGCCGCGGCCCGCCGAGGACGCCGAGCGTGTCGTCGAGGACCGGTCCGGGGTGCCCGACCCGCCGCTGGTCTCGGCTGGTCGCGCGGAACGCGCCCGGTGGCGGGAGCACTTCCGAGCCCAGCTGCATCTGCTCGACCGCGCCATCGAGCAGTGGTTCACCGACCTCGACGCCGACCCCGACCGGCGCTTCGACGCCGCCCGGCTCGCCGACGCCGTCGAGGCGGCGTGCGGGACGCGGATGCCCGAGGAGCGGGTGCGCCGGCTGCTCCTCAACGATCACTCGCGTGACGTCTCGGGGCTCGGCGAGCACGCGCCTCCCTACGACCGGTTCAACCCGCTCAAGCCGCTGCCCGTCATCCGGCCGCTCGTGTTGCGCACCCACGTCGGCAGCACGATGACGGTCGAGGTCGAGAACTCGCTGCGCGGCCGCCGGCTCGGGTTCCACGTCCAGGGCCAAGGTCTCGGCGGCGTCGACGACTCCGGCACCTACGGTGCAGGCGTGCGGCATGGCGACGGCTCACATGTCGGCGACAACCCCGACACGACGATCGCCCCGGGCGGGCCGAACCGGGTCTTCACCTACGAGGCGCGGCATGAGGGCGTCTGGCCGGTCAACGACTGCGCCGACGTGCGCGGAGGTGAGGCCGGCACCAACGCGCACGGACTGTTCGGCGCGGTCGTCGTCGAATCGGCCGGGGCGAGGTGGCTGGACCCGGAGACGGGGGAGGACCTCACCTACTCGCCATGGGGTATCGGCGAGCACCTCGACATCGTCGTGCCCGACGAGCCGGCCGGGACGCCGGAGCATCTCGCGTTCACCGACTTCCACAGCGACGACGTGCCGCGCAGCTTCCGCGAGTTCACGGTCTTCATCCACGACGAGCCGGAGATCCATTCGGGCCTGCACGCCTCCGGGGAGCACTCGGTGATGCCGCTGTCGTACCGCGCGGAGCCGATGCCGAACCGCCTCCCGCACCGGATGCGGCGGTACGCCGAGCGCACGCCGGCCGAGGCGCCGGAGCATCAGGTCGGGGTGGACCGTACGGCCGTCGAGATCCGCCTCGGGGTCGAGCTCGAGGAGCAGTTCTGGACCGCCCGCACGCCCGAGGGGAAGTACCTCGAGCGGGTGGCCGGTGAGGAGCAGCACCACAGCTCGTGGCTGTTCGGCGAGCCGGTGACGCCGGTGCTGCGGGCGTACCGTGGCGACCCGGCCCGGGTGCGGCTCGTGCACGCAGGGGTGAAGGAGACGCACGTCTACCACCTGCACGTGCACCAGTGGCGGGCGGTGCCGCAGGATGTCGCCCCTCCCGGCGTGTGGGGAGTGGCGCCCGACGGCGCACCGCTGCCGAAGGGGTCCCAGCTGCTCGACGCCGTCACGATCGGGCCGCAGACCGGGGTCACCATCGACCCGCTGTACGGGTCCGGCAGCCGCCAGCACCTCTTCGGCGACATCATCTGGCACTGCCACCTGTACCCGCACTTCCACCACGGGATGTGGGGCCTGTGGCGCTCCTTCGACCGCTACGTCGACGGGTCGCGCGCCTACCCCGACGGCACGCCGTGCGCCGAGCTGCGACCGCTGCCCGGGCGCCGGCCGCCGGACCCGGAG
>JBOFLR010000685.1:0-12406 GCA_051657965.1 Dermatophilaceae bacterium | reverse complement strand
CTCCCGCCGCCGCGGCTGCTCTCCTACGACGTGGAGGTGCTGTCGGCGCCGGTGGAGTACAACGCCGACGGCTGGCGCGACCCGGTCGGCCACCACTACCGGCTGCTCCGAGCTCAGGTGCGCACCCGGGCTCCCGACGGCCAGTGGGTGCTCGAGGACCCCGAGGTCGACGACCTCTCGTTCACGACCCCGCCGGGACACAACCCGGAGCCGTTCTTCCCGCGCGCCAACCAGGGCGACATCGTCGAGTTGCGGCTGCACAACTCGCTGGGCAGCTTCCCCGCCGACGACTTCGACCTCGGGCAGGCACCGGTGGAGTGCGGCCTGCACGTGCATCTCGTCAAGTTCGACGTGCTCGCCGCCGACGGGTCGGCCACCGGGTGGAACTACCTCTCGGGCGCCTCCTGTCGCGAGGCGGTCGGGGCCGACTCACCGGGCGAGTCGCGCACCGTGAGCCGGCACCGCTGGGTCGTCGACGAGGAGTTCGGGCCGTGCTTCTTCCACGACCACCTGCTTGCGAACTTCCGGCAGAAGCACGGCCTGTTCGCCGCCCTGATCGCCGAGCCCCCGGGGTCGCAGTGGCTTCGCACCGACGACCAGGGGACGGTGGCGTGGAGCGAGCCCGAGGCCGTGGTCGTGCCGCCGGCCGACACCGGCACGCCGCCGTTCCGGGAGGCCTGTCTAGCGGTCGGCGACTTCGTGCCGCTGCTCGACGACGGTGGCCGGCCGCTGAACCCCCCGTCGTCGCTCTCCGGCGACGACGACCCCGGCTCGATGGCGGTCAACTACCGGTCGGCACCACTGACCCACCGCGGTGACGACCCCTCGTTGTGGTTCAGCACGCAGGCGCGCAGCCGCCCGAACCTGCGCGGTGAGCCGGGTGACCCGGACACCCCTGTCGTGCAGGCCTATCCGGGCGAGCGGGTCCGCCTCCGGCTCGTCCAGGGCTCGCACGAGGAGCAGCACACGTTCTCGACCCACGGCCTACGCTGGCGCCGTGACTGGGGCAACCCGCATGCGCCGCTGGTGAACCAGCAGACCGTCGGCATCTCCGAGGCGTTCACCCTCGAGCTCGGGGAGGACGGCCTGAGCCGGTTCGGCCCGGGCGACCACCTGTGGCAGTTCGGCACGACCGACGACCTGTGGACCGGGTGCTGGGGCTACGTGCGGGTCCTCGCACCGGTGCCGCGCAACCTCGCCCGGCTCGACCCGCTGCCCGACCTCGCCGACGACCCGGCCGCCGCGCGGGCCCGGCGGCAGGAGCGCCATCTGCCGCCCCGCCCGTCGGCGGACGCCGGCCCGGACCAGGTGCGCACGTACGTCGTCGTCGCTCGGCGCACCGAGCACCGGTACGCCGGGCTGCACCTCACCGACCCGTGGGGGCTGCAGTACCACGTGGCCGACTACGACCCGGCCGAGCACGCCACCGCGCGCGGCGGTGGGGAGTGGCACCCGGCGAGCGTCCACCCGGCGGCCGGACCGGTCGTCATCCGGGCTCGTCGCGGCGAGTGGGTGCGGGTCGTCCTCGTCAACGAGCTGCGCCGGGACGACGACGTCGAGGCGGTGCGGCTGCCGCCCTTCGGCGTCGAGCCCTCACCTCCGCGGCTGCCGCTCGAGCACCTCGACGAGCAGGGCTGGCCGGACGAGCGCACGGTCTCCACCCGGGTGTCGCTGCATCCGAGCCTGCTGTCCTTCGACGTGCGCACGGATGACGGGGCGTACGTCGGGCGCAACGCCGACGGCACCGTCGCGGCGCCGCGCGACGCCACGGGTGGTCACGGCAGAGGCCCTCAGGGCCATGGCGACGGCGGCGACGTGATCGACCGCCGTGGCCACCACGGCCGCGACCCGAACTGGACCGAGTACCTCTGGTACGCCGACGAGGCGCTCGCGCCGGCGAGCCACGCCGACGGCCCAGGCACGGTATGCCATCTCCAGGACATGGCCGACGTGCGCAACCACCGGCACCACGGTCTGGTCGGCGCGCTCGTCGTCGAGCCCGGCGACGTCACGCCGTGGCGACCGGGCTCGACCGCGGTGGACGCCGACGGATGGCACGGGATGGAGTGCGAGCTGCGCGACGCCGACGGCGCCGTCGTCGCCCGCGAGGGCGTCGCCTTCGTGCAGGACGGCCTGCGGCTGTTCGTGAACGGCCATCCGGACCTTCCCGTGCCCGACGTCGAGCCGGGCGACGACCCCGAGGACAGCGGTCAGAAGGCGATCAACCTGCGCACCGCGCTCGTGCACCGCGGCGTGCCGCCCTCGGGCACCTTCGCCGACCCGCCGCTGCTCACGGCGCACATCGGCGACGAGGTCTGGCTGCACGTCGTCGGTGCGGGCGACAAGCCACGCCAGCACTCGCTCGGCGTCCACGGTATGGCGTGGCCGGAAGCGCCCTGGGTGCCCGACGGGCCGTGGGTGGGTGCCGTCTCGGGCGTGGTGCACGGCTTCGCCCGGACCCTGCGGCTCACCGCCCGGGAGGTCGGCGACCACGCGGTGCGCACCGGAGCCTTCCGGTGGGGCAGCGAGCTCGGCGTCTGGGCCACCCTCCGCGTCCTCGACCTCGCAGAGTCAGGAGCATCCCGCCGAAGTAGGGAGCGGTAGCACCTGGAGTGGCCTCGGGCCGGGCGGAACGGAGCGCGCCGGATCCCGTGCGCGGCCTAATCCTCGACCCGACGCCGTCAGACCGACGTGCGCCCACGACACATCAACACCACAGGTCACAGCCCCAGAGCGACAACCACCCGGTCAACTTGACAAGAAGCAATGTCGTTGTTGCCCTTCGTGCGCCGTGCGGTCACCGCTTGACATCGCACCGTTAGTCACACTAGAACCGTCAGCAAGATATCGAAGTCTCGGGCAAAGGCGGGCGTTGTGCGAAGGGGGTCGCGATGGGTAGCCGCTCGCTCGCCGACCGGCAAGCTGGGTGTCGACGAGAGCGAGGCCGGAGTCTGCCTACAGCGTGCGGGCCGGCGCGGCGGCCCGGCGGTCGGGCCGGCACAAGCGGGAACGACTTGCAGGCGATGGGCGATGGGCGAGCGGTTGGTGCCGGTGAAGGCCGTCGACCTCGTGCATCTCGCGGTAAACCTGGCGGCAGCACGTGCGACTGCGGATGCGCAACGTCTGGAGCTGAGCCGGGTAGGGATGCCGCAGCGGTTGGTCGAGCTGGAGGGCGCCGTCGGCCTTCGGCTGATCGAGCGGGCCAGTGCGAAGTGGGGTCTGACGCCGGCTGGTGACGCCTTGCTGCCCTGGCCCGGGTGGTCCTGGTCGCCGAAGAGCTGCTGCGGCGGAGCGGCGAGATCTTCGGACCTATCGACATGACGCCCGGCCTGATCTGGCGACGCTCCATGCCCGCGTCCATCGACTCGGCGACAGGCCCGCATTCGGCTCCTGTGCAGGGGAGCATCCGGGGGCACCCTCCCCCCGACTACCAGGAGGTCCGCAGTGCGTGACACGGTAAAAGCTGACTCAGCGGGTCAGCGGGCAGCGTTTCCGCCGACAGTTGCAGGGATGCCGTTGACGGAGCCAGAGTCGGAGCTGACGACGCCAGGGTCCCGAAGGTCGAGGTTTTCGTCGCGGAGGCTGGCAGACTCGTCGATTCGCACCCGGGTAGCGGTGATTCTGCTGGTGCCCTTGCTCGCTCTGGTCGTGGTGTCCGGGTTGCAGGTGACCTCGGGGTTGGGCTCGGCGTGGGCAGCTGGCGATACCGACCGGCTGGCTCGACTACAGGAGCGGGCTTCCGGTTTGGTCTCTGCGCTGCAGGATGAGCGGACATCAGCGGCGGTGCTGCTCAGCAGCGAAGGCGCAGCACGGGCGGTCGAGCAGTCGTTCAGAGCGCGCGCGGATACGACCGAGGCGCAGGCAGAGAGGTACACGCGCCAGGCCGGGGACTCCGACCTCGCCAGCGCGGTGCGCGCGCGGATCGACACGGTGAGCGCCCAGCTGGAGGGGTTGGCGACGGTCCGGAAAGACGTGATCGAGCGTCGGCTTGCGGTAAGCGCAGTGTCAGATCAGTACTCCACGGTGATCGCCGACCTGTTGTCCTTGGGGCGGTTGACCTCGTTGGGCAACGAGAACGAGGCGTTGAGTCGGAGCGTCGTCGCGGCTGCGGCGTACGCCGGCTACCAGGAGGCCTCGGCGCAGACGCAGACGCTACTGTCCAGTGCGCTGAGCACCGGGGAACTCGGCGGCGTCCAGGGTCTGGCAGTGATCGGCACCCTGAATTCTCAGGAGAGTTCGTTCGCGGAGTTCGCGGGCTCGGCGACCGCCTCTCAGCTGGCCGCGGCGGCCGTGACGGGCTCGAGTCAGGCGGTGACGCGGGTCGCTCAGCAGGAACAGGTGGCGCTACGCGCGGTCCGGACCGGTCAGATCAGTGGCAGCCTGCAGCAATGGCTGGAGGCCAGCGGATCCCGCTTGGCCGCCATCCGCGAAGTTCAGCGAGACCTGGTGGAGTCGGTCTCCCGAAGCGCAGATCGGTTGCGGGACGAAGCGCTGCGCTCGGCAGCCCTGAACGCCGCAGCGCTGTTGTCCACCGGCCTGCTGGCGCTGCTGATCGGGTTGGCGATCGCGCGCTCGATGGTCCGTCCGATCCAACGGCTGCGCGCCGCAGCGCTGGAAGCGGCCTACCACCAGGTGCCACGGGCGGTGGAAGCCGCCCGGGCCGGACATCGACCAGCTGAGGACCAGGTGCCGTCGTTGGGTGTCTCAGGCCGTGATGAGGTCGGCCAGCTGGCCGGCGCCTTCTCGGCGATCCAGGCCCAGGCGATCCGCGTGGCTAGTGAACAGGCAGTCCGGCGTCAGGAGACCCAGGCGCTGGTGCAGAACCTGGCGCGCCGCACCCAGAGTCAGGTCGACCGCGCGATGAGCCGGATCGACGCCATGGAGAAGGAAGAGGCTGACCCTGACCGCCTCGCGGAGATCTATGACCTCGACCACGCGATCACCCGGATGCGGCGAACGAGCGACAATCTGCTGGTTCTGACCGGTGAGCAGAAGAGCCGCGGAAACTGGCAGGACCACCCGGAGCCGATGGGCAACGTGCTGCAGGCGGCCATTAGCGAGGTAGAGCAATACCAACGCGTCGACGTGGTCGGCAACGACGTGGACTCGGTCCTCGTGCAGCCTCACGCGGTCAAGGACGTCGTCCACTTGCTTGCAGAACTGCTCGAGAATGCGACGACGTTCTCCAGCCCTCGCACTTCCGTGATCGCGGAGGCACGCCGGGTCGGAGACCGCGTGGTCGTCGAGATCGAGGACTCAGGTGTCGGGCTCAGCACCACGCAGCTGGAGGAGATCAATGACCACCTGAAACGGCCCCAAGAACTGGATGTAGCGGTGGCTCGTCAGATGGGCGTCTACGTGGTGGCCCGGCTTGCAGCGATACACGGGATTCACGTCGCGCTGCGCCTGGTGCGCCACGGTGGGGTGCTGGCCATCGTCGAGCTCCCTGACTCGATCCTCCAGTGGGCCAGCCCAGCCACGGCACCGAGTCTGAACAGGCCGGTGACATCTCGACCACAACCCGTGCCCAGGCGCACGGTGCCGGTCTCGCCGCAGCCGGTGGTGGCGGTGGGTGCGTCGTCTCGGCCGGCTGGGCAGTCGGATGCTGCGGCGGTGCCGGTTTCGCCGCAGCCGGTGGTGGCGGTGGGTGCGTCGTCTCGGCCGGCTGGGCAGTCGGATGCTGCGGCGGTGCCGGTTTCGCCGCAGCCGGTGGTGGCGGTGGGTGCGTCGTCTCGGCCGACGCATCAGCCGATCGAGCACCTCGAAGCGCTCGCCCGTACCACAGCTGGTCGGCCCGGCCCTCCGCGCACGGCCACCGCGCCGGATCGCCCGGAGGCCAGCTCCGATCCCGGAGCTCTAGATGGACGTGGCGCCAACGCCCCCGGGTCCCCGATCTTTGACGCCGTGCGCTCGGAGTGGTTTAAAGCCGGTCGCGCCGTGGATACCGGCGACCGTCGCCCAGATCAGCGGGAATGGGCAACCGCTGCAGACATCGGGTGGGCCAGGGCCCGCCAGGCGGGCATGGCCGCCATCTCATCCGGTGCGCCGTCGGTCACGGCGAAGCCGAACCGACTGTCCGATACGACTGAAGCCAAGCGCGACGAACTGGCCGCCGATGGAACAGCAGACACGAGCACGCCGGCGCCTGGGACCATCCCGCTGACCAAAGCGGGGTTGCCCAAGCGGACCCCGATGGCCCAGCTGGTTCCGGGGTCCGTGTCCAGCTCGGCGGCCGCTACCCGCGCGCAGCCTTCCCCGTCGAGAACTCGCTCGCCTCGGGATGGCGATCGCGGCGGGCGGTCACCGGAACCGGCACGGCGACAGCGCGGCGCTGCAGCAAATACGCTTCGCAGCTTCACCGCTGGCGCGCACCGAGCCCGGACCACGTCCAAGCACCCCAACGCCCCCGTAGCCGCCGCTGCGCCGGCAACATCCGAGCAGGACCGGGGATCGGCAGAACCGAACCGCACCGCACCGCAGGAGGACTGATGTCCCGCGAGGACAACTTGGACTGGTTGATGGCCGACTTCGTGAATCGGGTTCGCGGCGTCGCGCACGCCGTCGCTGTCTCGGCTGACGGTCTGCTGCTGGCGGTGTCCGAGAGCTTGCCCCGGGACCGCGCGGATCAGCTCGCCGCGATCGCCTCCGGGGTGGTCAGCTTGACCGCCGGCGCCGCCCGGTGCTTCGAGGGCGGCAACGTCAACCACACCCTGGTGGACATGGACCAGGGCTTCTTGATCGTGATGTCGATCAGCGATGGGTCCTGCCTGGCCGCTCTCACCGCTCGAGACTGCGACATCGGCCAGGTTGGTTTCGAGATGGGCCTGCTGAGCGATCAGTTCGGGGTCGCTCTGACCCCGCAGACGCGCTCGGACACCGACGAGGTGCCGGTGCGATGACCGACCTGCCCGCCACGCCCCTGTCGGCGCCCCAGCCGCCCACCCGGCACGCCGAGGCAGGAGCGAGTTCGCCGGCACACCCCCAGGTCGTCGCTTGCGGCCGTGCCAGGGCGCCAATAGACACCGCGGCGGACCCGTTGGTCTCGACGAGCGGCGGGTTTCCGTCGCTGTTGTCGACCGGTGAGGGAGTCGAAGTTCAGGCCATCATGCATGCCTGCGCCGTCGAGGTGCAGTCCCTCGGCCGAGATCTCCGCCTGTCTTGGGCTGCCGCCGAGCGTCATACCGGCGCTGATCGGCGACCTCACGGTGGACAGCGCGCTGATTGTGCACGACCCGGCCAGCGTCGCTGGCGGCGAGACCTGGTTCCTGGAGAGAGTCGTTGATGGCCTCCACCGCCTCGAGCCCGCACGGCAGGTCGGCGACGGCATCCTCGACGAAAATCGTAATCGCCGGCGGGTTCGCGGTCGGCAAGACCACGCTGGTCGGATCGGTCTCGGAGATCGAGCCGCTGACCACCGAGGCGGCGATGACCTCGGCCGGCGCCGACACCGACGACGCCCAGCTCACGCCCGGAAAGACCACCACGACGGTGGCGATGGACTTCGGCCGGATCACTCTCGACACCGACCTGGTGCTCTACCTGTTCGGCACCCCCGGCCAGACCCGGTTCTGGTTCATGTGGGACGAGCTGGTGCGCGGCGCCATCGGCGCTGTGGTCCTGGTAGACAGCCGACGCCTGGCGGATGGCTTCGGCCCACTCGACTACTTCGAGAACGCCGGCCTGCCGTTCGTGGTCGCGGTCAACGAGTTCGATGGCCTCCGATACCACACCGTCGCGGACATCCGCGAAGCTCTGTCCATCCCGGACGACGTGCCGGTCCTGACCGTCGACGCTCGCAGCAGGCAGGCAACCAAGGCGGTGCTGATCGCTGTGGTCGAGCACGCGCTGAAAGCCCGACGCGCTTCCTTCCCAGTCCCGGTCACGACGTGATGCCGGCGCACAAGGCAACCCGCCCGCCAGCCTGGGTCGTCTCGCGCGTCGGGGCAGTGCAGGCGGCAAGTTCAATGGCGCATCTCACCGTGCCTCGCTGCGGACCGGACGTGACCGTTCTGCGGTGGTCTGACTGGTCATGAGGCAGTCACCGCACCTATCGACCTTCTGTAGTTCCTTGCCCCGACCCTCCCTAGGAGCCCTTGATGACCTCTGCTCAGCCCACGCGCCGCACCGTCCTGACCAGCTTCGGGATCGGCACCCTCGCGTCCACGACCCTCACTGGATGCGGCGACGACAACACCACTGGTCAGCAGGGGACGTGGCCGGATCGCCCGGTGACGATCACGGTGGCGGCCGACCCGGGCACCCCGGCGGACACGATGGCTCGCCGCGTCGTGCAGAGCATCTCGCGGAACCGGCTCTCTGACGAGTCGTTCACCGTGAAGAACGTCCCCGGCGCGGCGGGCACCGTTGGTCTCGCCGAATTCGTCAAGCAGCCCGACAACGCCTACGCGTGGTTCACCACCGGCCTGAGCATCCTCGGCGGAATCGCCACCACCGGATCCGAGGCAACGATGGACGACACCACGCCACTGGCCCGCCTGGCCTCGGAGTGGAATGTCGTCGTCACCCCCGCCAACTCGAGCTTCCGGTCGGTCACCGACCTGGTCGACAGACTGCGTGACGACCCGAAGAAGGTGCGGATGGTAGGTGGCTCAGCGGGCGGTGTCGACCACGTCCTGGCCGGGCAACTCGCCGCAGCCACGAACGTGGATCCGAGAGACATCAACTACACCGGTTTCCCCGGCGCCGCCCAGAGCATTCCCCAGCTGCTGGGCGGCAAGGTCGACATCGGCCTGTCCGCGATCGGCCAGTACCTGTCGGCGATAGAGGACGGTAAGCTGCGGGCGCTGGCGGTGGCCGCACCCGAACGAGTCCAGACCCTCGCCAACGTGCCCACCCTCAAGCAGGAAGGCGTGGACGTCCAGTCGCAGCAGTGGCGTGGTCTGGCCGCAGCACGCGACGTGGACTCGGACACCATCTCGCAGATGGTGGCGTTTCTCACCAAGGCGCACAGCACCGAGACCTGGCGCCGCACGTTGGTGGAGTTCGGGTGGGCGGACTCCTGGCTCATCGGCCAGGAGTTGGCTGACTTCATGACCTCCGAGCAGGAGCGCATCAGCGGGGTGCTGCGCGAACTCGGCTTGCTCAAGAGCTAGGACCCTGATGGCCTTGAATCGAACCTCAACCGCGATCACGCGGGTCTCGACAACCTCGTCGTCGGATCCGGTCGGGCGCAACCCCGCGTGGCCGGAGCTCGTCCTCGCCGGAGCACTGGCGTCGGCAGCGGTCGTCGTGGTCCTCGCTGCTCGGGAGGTCCTGGTACCGCCGACGGTGACGGCCGTCGGGCCGCGGTTCGTGCCGTACCTGGTGGGTGCGCTGCTGGCTGCCGTTGCGGTGGCCCTCAGCGTCGATGTGTTACGTGGTGGGCGGGCTCGGACCGAGGAGGGCGAGCCGGTTCAGCCGGTGGACTTGCGAACCACCGGTTTGTTGGTGGTGGTGCTGATCGCGCACATCGCCCTGATCGACGCGGCAGGCTGGGTGGTCGCCGCCTCGTTGCTGTTCAGCGGGTCGGCATTGGTGCTCGGCGCTCGTCGTCCGGTGCCCTTGGTGGCGGTATCAGTCGTGCTGCCGCTCCTCACCTACATGGCGTTCACCGAGGGTTTGGGCGTGGCACTGCCGGCCGGACCGTTTGGCTGGTAGTCGCAGCGAGAACGTCACTCCAGGCCCGGTAAGGAGCGCTTGCGTGGATGGCTTGACAGGCCTTATGGAGGGCTTTGCGGTGGCCGCGCAGCCCCAGTACCTGCTGTTGGCGCTGGTCGGAGTCACCCTCGGTACGGCTATCGGCGTGTTGCCGGGCATCGGCCCGGTGATGACGATCGCGCTGCTGCTGCCATTGACATCGACCCTTGACCTTCAGGGGTCGCTGATCATGTTCGCCGGCATCTACTACGGCGCGATGTACGGAGGGTCGACCACGGCGATCCTTCTCAACACCCCTGGGGAAGCGGCCTCGATCGTGACGGCGCTGGAAGGCAACCGCATGGCCCGCGCCGGGCGGGGTGCGGCGGCGCTCGCCACGGCTGCGATCGGGTCATTCATCGCCGGGACGATCGGCACCGTGCTGCTGGCGGTGTTCGCGCCGCGGGTCGCGGACCTGGCCGTGCGACTGGGGGCGCCGGACTACCTGGCGCTGATCGTGACCGCGTTCGTATTGGTCTCGACGATCCTGGGTCGATCACTGGTCCGCGGGATCGTGTCGCTGGCGATCGGGTTGACCATGAGCCTCATCGGAATTGACGCGGTGACCGGCCAGTCCCGGCTGACGTTCGGCGTCCCGGAGCTGGATGCCGGGATCGACGTGGTGCTGGCCGCGATCGGGTTGTTCGCCGTAGGCGAGGCGCTGCACGTGGCGGGCCAGGCCCGGCGAGAGGGCCAGCTCGATACGCGGTTCGAGGGACGGCGCGGCGGGGGCATGCCGCAAGTCACCGCAGTGGGCGGCTCCTGGTGGCGTCGGTCGATACTGAGTGGGAACGACTTGGCCCGCTCGTGGCGGCCTTGGCTGCGCGGCACGGCGCTGGGCTTCCCGCTCGGGACCGCGCCGGCCGGTGGTCCGACGCTGCCGACGTTTCTGTCGTACGGGGTGGAGCGTCGGCTGTCCCGGCATCCGCAGGAGTTCGGACATGGCGCGATCGAGGGTGTTGCTGGGCCGGAGGCCGCCAACAACGCCGCGGCCGCCGGCACGCTCGTCCCGCTGCTCACCCTGGGCATACCTACGTCGGCTACCGCGGCGGTGCTCTTGACTGCGTTTCAGCAGTACGGGATTCAGCCGGGGCCGCAGCTGTTCGACGATCAGCCGGATGTGGTGTGGTCGCTGATCGCCAGCCTGCTGATCGGCAATCTCATGCTGCTCGTGCTGAACCTGCCGCTGGTCGGGCTGTGGGCGCGGCTGCTGGAGGTCCCACGACCGTATCTGTATGCGGGGATCCTGATGTTCTCGATGCTCGGTGCCTACGCCGCGGCTGGCACCGCGACCGAGCTGGTGTTGCTGGTCGCGCTCGGCCTGCTGGGTCTGGTGATGCGCAGGTTCGGGCTGCCTGTGGCGCCGGCCGTGATCGGCCTGATCCTGGGACCGCTGGCCGAGCAAGAGCTGCGCCGAGCGCTGTCGATCAGCAACGGCGACGCGACCACACTGGTGTCGTCCCCGGTCGCGGTGACCCTGTACGCGATCACCACCATCGCCGTCCTTGCACCGGCGGTGCGCAACCTTGGGCGTCGGACAGGATCCGGAGCCGGACGCCGTGCCGACCGCCAGCCTGCCTCGCCGACGCCCGCACCCCGGAATGAGGGTTCTGATGGCCACGACACCTCCACCTGACCGCCAATGAGTACTAACCGAGCCGTTCTGGCATGCCCCGGGGCGCATGGAGTCGGGATGGTCGGACCTGATCGCCGGACGATCGATCTCGCGAACGGACGACGGGATGGATCTCGACCGGCTCATCGGCGATCTGGTGGGTCGAAGTCCGGCTGTGTCGTGCGCCGTGCCGTCTTGGCCGACGGCCTGCTGCTCGCGATGTCTGGTGGCCTGCCTCCGGATCGCGCGGATCAGTTCGCGGCGATCGTCTGCGGGTCGGTCAGCTTGACCGCCGTAGCGGCGCGAGCACTCGAGGGGGCGTCGTGAACCAGACCCTGGTCAGCGTGGAGAACGACCCCCTGATCGTCACGTCGATCGATGACGGGTCGTGCATCGCCGCCCTTACGGCCCGGACTTGCGATATCGGGCAGGTCGGGTTCGAGACGGGCATGGTGGTCGACCGGGTCGGCGTCGCGTCGGCACCGCAGTCGCGCTTCGATGTCGACGAGACGACACCACGATGACCGACCAGTCAGACGCGCGCACCGGTCCTCGAACAGCGGGCGCACCAGACGAACCTGCATCCGGACAGCTGGTCCGCCCCTACGCGGTGACCCGCGGCCGGACACGAGCATCTATGGACATCGCGCTGGAAGCGATGGTCTCAGCCACCGGATCCCTCCCGTCCCCGGCTCTGGCCAGCGGTGGGGGCGAGATCCGAGCCATCGTCCAAGCGTGCACGACGGAGGTGCAGTCCCTCGCCGAGATCTCCGCGCGCCTGAGTTTGCCCTTGGGCGTGGCACGGGTGCTGGTCGGGGATCTGGCTCTGGACGGCGTGCTGGTGGTCCATACTCCGGCCAGCACGGATGGTGTCGACACGCACCTCCTCGAGAGAGTTCTTCGTGGTCTCCACCACCTCTAGGGCTGTCGCGACGGCGGTGTCCGCACCGATCATGTCGGTCCAGGGTCCGGGACGAGATAGAGCGCCGACAGCCGGGCGACGCGCACGGTCACCGAGAAAGGCTGGTCCTGCCATGGCCGGTGATCGGTCTCGAGGACCCGGCCGGCCTGACTCGGCGTGCTGTGCTCGTCGAA